>JBILKC010000138.1:0-7538 GCA_044376885.1 Hylemonella sp.
GTCGTGCTGCGCGTGATGATACCCAGACCGGAGGCATTTCCTCTACAAGCGGTGGTGCTGGCTCGGGGCTGATCTGAGCGGTATTTCCTTCGTAGCGATAAAACCCTTCACCTACTTTGCGGCCGAGCATGCCCCCGGCCAGTCGCTGGGCTGTGATGACGCTGGGCCGGTAGCGGGGCTCTTCAAAATACTGGTGGTAGATGGACTCCATCACCGGGTGTGATACATCCAGGGCGGTCAAATCCATCAGCTCAAACGGGCCAAGCTTGAAGCCCACCTGGTCTCGGAGTATTTTGTCGATAGTGGCAAAGTCGGTCACGCCTTCGCTCACAATGCGCAAGGCTTCCGTTCCATAGCCGCGGCCTGCATGGTTGACGATAAAACCGGGGGTGTCTTGCGCGTTGACCGGGGTATGACCCATCTGCCGCGCATAGGCCGACAAGTTGGCGCAAACCTGGACATCTGTTTTTAGACCGGCGATGACCTCCACCACCTTCATCAGAGGAACCGGGTTGAAGAAATGGAATCCCGCAAGTCGCTCGGGGTGCTTGAGTCCGGCAGCAATAGCAGTGACCGACAAGGAACTTGTATTGCTGGCCAGAACCGTATCAGGCCGGATCAGTAGCTCCAATTCAGCGAACAGCGATTTTTTGACTTCCAGGCGCTCCACAATGGCTTCAATAATGAGGTCGCATGCGCAGAGGTCACGCATGTCTAATGCGCCAATGAGTCGTGATTTGTAATCCATCCCTTGTTCTGAGGTGATCCGATTTTTGGTCACCAAGGAGTCCCAGACTCCGCTGATCAAGGACCGCGCAGCATCTAAGGCTGCTGGCTGTGAGTCAAAAAGTATGACCTGACTTCCAGACTGAGCTGCAATCTGTGCGATACCGCGCCCCATAGCGCCAGCACCCACAATCCCGACGATTGGGTAAACTGATTTCATGCGTGAATTATCGCTGTGTCTGCTCGCATTGGATTTTGGTAAAGCATAATTTCACATTCATCATTCAGTCTTCCTCTGAGGTACCTATGACACTTAAGCTTTGTGGATTTTCCGCCAGCAATTATTACAACAAGATCAAGCTCCAGCTTCTGGAGAAAGGTGTGGCTTTCGAAGAGGAACTGGTTTGGGCGGGGCACTCCGATGCACTGCTGGTGGACCGCTCGCCCATGGCCAAAGTGCCTTTCATCGACACACCCAATGGCCCCTTGTCTGAATCGATCGCCTGCGCCGAATATATAGAAGCGGCCTATCCGCAAAGACCGCTGCTGCCTGCTGACCCTTATGAAGCGGCCAAGATCCGTGAAATCATCATCTACAGTGAACTGCACTTGGAGCTGGTTGCACGTCAGCTTTACCCGGAGGCCCTTTTTGGCGGAAAAGTCTCCGATGAGGTCAAACAGCGTACCCACAAATTACTGGTTAAAGGGGTGCGGGGTTTTACCAAACTCGTCAAGTTTTCGCCCTTTGTTGCAGGCTCAGAGTTCACGCTGGCTGACTGTGCAGTCTTGGCGCACCTTCCATTGGTATCGATGGCAAGTAAGGCTATTTACGGAGAGGACCTTTTGTCCTCTTTGCCAGTCAAGGACTACTTGCGAATGATGGGTGAAAGGCCGGCGGTGAAAGTTGTCAATGCTGATCGTAAAAGCAACACCGCCATCATGATGGCGGCGCGTACCCAAAAATAAGTTGGATTGAAAAGACCGGTTTAGCGTCTGACCTGAAGCGCCCCCGGATTGACAATGTTGGTCGGTGTTCCTTTGATGAAGTTGACGACATTGTCAAAAGCGGCTCCGAAATAAAGCTCGTAGCTCTCCTGTTCCACATAGCCTATGTGCGGTGTGCAGATGCAGTTTTCCAGCCTCAGGAGTGCGTGACCCTGCAAAATGGGCTCGGTCTCAAAAATATCCACAGCGGCCATTCCGGGGTGGCCTCTGTTCAGAGCGGCAATCAGTGCCTCGGGTTCAATCAGTTCCGCCCTGGATGTGTTGACGATGAGCGCGGTTGTTTTCATGAGCATCAAGTCGTCGAGTTTGACCATGTGGCGCGTGTCCTCGTTGAGCCGTAGATGCAGCGTGATGATGTCGCACTGAGCAAAAAAAGCTTCCCGACTGTCAGCCGTTTCCAACCCGTCGAGTCGGGCGCGTTCGAGGGAGGGCTCACGGCCCCAAATCCGCACGTTCATGCCGAACGCTCTTCCATACCCTGCAAGCAGTTGTCCTATCTTTCCGTAGCCCCAGATGCCTAGGGTTTTGCCCTTGAGCACCTGCCCCAAACCGAAGTTAACCGGCATCGATGCAGACTTAAGTCCTGACTGTTGCCAGGCACCATGTTTGAGGTTGCCGATGTACTGTGGCAATCGGCGCATGGCAGCCATGATCAAGGCCCAAGTCAATTCGGCGGGTGCCACCGGAGATCCCGTACCTTCCGCAACTGCAATTCCACGTTCAGTACAGGCGGCTACATCAATATGGCTGCCCACCTTACCGGTTTGAACAATCAGCTTGAGTTTTGGGAGTTTTTCGACCAATGCGCGCGTGATGTGGGTGCGTTCTCGAATAAGCACGATAACGTCAGCATCTTTGAGGCGAATCGACAGTTGACCCAGTCCTTTGACTGTATTGGTATAGACCTTTGCAGGGTATTTTTCAAGTTTTGCAGCGCATGCAAGTTTCCGTACTGCATCTTGGTAATCGTCAAGTATCACAATGTTCATGCCACCATTGTGCCTTGGCATTTGCAACCGCAAAATGCCGGGTACCGCTAAGTCTCAGGCATTCATGGCTTCACGTTCAGCCAAGCGGTCCAACTCTGCACAGACGTCGGCCATACGGCCTGAAATGACCATTCTGCCGACCTGAGATGTCGGTTGACCGGATTCCAGAATACGAACGATGCGCAAAGGTTTGCGTTGAAGCCGCGGGTTGACAGAGCTGGCCAGATAGATTTGGTGCGGGTTGGCTTCTGGCGTCGTCTTTTCAGACAGACCGAGTCGTGTCAGCGCAAATCTGACTGCAGATAAGGCTGCAGCGGAGGTCGTCATCATCATTGTCATGGTCAGCCTTTCAGTCCGTCACATCAACATGGTGTTTCTGATCAGTCCTACAGCGAGTCCTTCGATTTCAAAGGGTTCGCCCGGCTCAACCACAATCGTCTGGTAATCTGGGTTCTCTGGATGCAGCTCAATCATGTCTTTGTTGCGTCGAAAGCGCTTGACTGTCACTTCATCGCCAAGCCGCGCTACGACGATTTGTCCATTTTTAGCGTCTTTGGTGGCTTGAACAGCCAACAGGTCGCCATCCATGATGCCGGCATCCCGCATGGACATGCCGCGCACCTTGAGCAGATAGTCCGGCTTGCGTTGGAAAAGGCTGTTCTCCACATAGTAGGTTTGGTCTACGTGTTCCTGCGCGAGAATGGGTGAGCCAGCTGCTACCCGACCAATCAGGGGCAATGCCAGTTGCGCCAAACTGGGAAGCGGTAGTGAGAATTGTTTGTTGCGGGACTCGTTGATGGAGCGTAAGGCGTCACTTTTGAGGCGGATACCCCGAGACGTGCCGCTGACCAGTTCAATCACGCCCTTGCGTGCCAGGGCCTGCAGGTGCTCTTCTGCCGCATTGGCCGATTTGAAGCCCAGTTCAGTAGCGATTTCGGCGCGGGTTGGTGGCGCACCGGTGCGGGCAATTGCACTCTGGATGAGATCGAGAATTTGTTGTTGCCTGGCGGTAAGCTTGGCTTGAAACACGGGTAGGTCGGTCATATGGACTCCTTGCTTGGGTTTCTGTGCAAACAGCTGTCTTAAAACACAGTAGCTGTATTTTTAACCAGTTTTCACGGGTGCGCAAGTGTTTCATCAAAAAATTGTGGTTTTAGGTACTGGCGGTACCATCGCCGGCCTTGCGCTTGCCGGTCAAAGTCCAGGGTCTTATGTGTCAGCGTTGCTGCAGATCGATGACCTTATTCAAGATCTACCCGTTAGTGAAAGGACACCCTCTGAGTCGACATTCAAGCTGATTACAGAGCAAGTCGCCCAGTTGGACAGCAAGGACATGGACCATGTCATCTGGTTGCAACTGGCAGAACGTGTAACGCACTGGCTGGGCGATGCCAGCGTTAAGGGCGTTGTGATCACGCACGGTACGGATACGCTGGAGGAGACGGCTTTTTTTCTGCATGCGGTGCTGCAGTCGGACGGTGTTTTGGGCAAACCTGTTGTGTTAACAGGTGCCATGCGCCCGGCCAATGCCTTGGATTCAGACGGGCCACGTAACCTCCGGGATGCTTTGAGTGTTGCAGCAGACCCATTGGCTGCAGGCGTTCTGGTGGTGTTTGCCGGTGCTGTCCATCACCCGATGTCTGTGCAAAAAATCCATCCCACACGCATTGACGCCTTTGATTCGGGCCAAGCGGGTGCAATCGCTCAGCTTCACGGATCAACTGTTATCTGGAATGAAATAGTGCCACTGGCCCATGTGATAAATGCCCCTTCAGCTACGGATTTAATAGCGTTCGGTCATGCGCAAGATTGGCCATGGGTTGCAGTTGTGACCAGCCATGCCGGGGTACATGAAGCCTATGTTGATGCCTTGGTTGCGTACGGTGTTCGGGGGCTGGTGGTAGCGGGAACCGGCAATTGCACCGTGCATGCCAGTCTTGCAAGGGCGTTGTTGAAAGCCGAAGAACAGGGCGTGGTTGTGTGGCGTGTCAGTCGGTGTGCCAGTGGTGCATTAACCTCGCAAGAGGTCGCACCAGAGGTCGCGCAAGACGGTTCAGGTTTTAAAGTGGCTGTCGGGTTGAGTGCTACCAAGGCGCGCATCGCCCTCATGCTGTACTTGATCAGGCAGGGGAGAAAATAGCAAACCTGCAAGAAAACAACCAGCCCCTCTGAAAAAACTCAGTGCGAGGGCGGGCAATCAAGCTGAACCTCAGTTTCAGGACGACAAGGCTTGCAGCGCCCGGGCGGTTATCTCGTCCACGCTGCCCATCCCGCTGATAGCCCGGTATTTAGGGGCAGCAGCAGGCTCATTACTGGCCCATTGGCTGTAGTAGTCCACCAGAGGTCGGGTTTGAGCACTGTAAACATCAAGCCGCTTTTTCACGGTCTCTTCTTTGTCGTCATCACGTTGTACCAAAGCCTCACCGGTGACATCATCCAGGCCCGCTGATTTGGGCGGGTTGAACTTGATGTGGTAAGTACGCCCGGAGGCCGGATGTGAGCGACGGCCACTCATGCGCTCAATAATGGCGTTAAACGGCACATCGATTTCCAGCACGTAGTCGAGTTTGACCCCAGCCGTTTTCATGGCATCGGCCTGGGGCAGTGTGCGGGGAAAGCCGTCAAAGAGAAATCCTGCAGCGCAATCAGGCTGCGCAATACGTTCCTGAACCAGATTGATGATCAGCGTATCGCTGACCAATCCACCCGAAGCCATTACGTTTTTGGCTTCTAGCCCCAGCGGTGTGCCTGCCTTAACGGCTGCGCGCAGCATGTCACCAGTAGAGATCTGCGGGATGCCATACTTTTGGCAGATAAAGGTTGCCTGCGTGCCTTTGCCAGCGCCGGGGGCGCCTAAAAGAATAAGTCTCATGTCTATCCTCGGGTAAATCTTATGTCAGCTTTCATTTGAGGATAGCACGCGAGACCTGACAAATGCTTACGCATATTCCCTGATCAGGTTCTGCAATACACCGCTCGTACCCGCTCCAGATCCTCGGGTGTGTCAACACCTGCGCCGGGTGCTTGGCTCGTGACGTGCACCGCGATTTTGTGGCCGTGCCAGAGGGCCCGCAGTTGCTCAAGTGCTTCGCAAAACTCTGCAGGTGCTTTGGAAAGGCCCGGAAACTGTCGCAAGAAGCCTGCGCGGTAGCCGTAGATGCCGATATGCCGCAAGGGCAGGGGGTTCGGCGGTAAAGACGGACCGCCAGCAGGTTGATCCCGCCAGTGGGGGATCGGTGCACGGCTGAAATACTGAGCCAAGTCTCGCGCATCAAGCACTACCTTGACCACGTTGGGGTTGGCAAACTCAGCCGCCTCATAAATCGGGCAAGCGGCAGTGCTCATGCTGGCCTCAGGCCGTTGAATCAGCAAATCGTGCACGGCGCTGACCAAGGCAGTATCGATCAGGGGCTCATCGCCCTGAACGTTGACCACCACCTCCTCGGGCTCAAGCTCCAGCAACTGACACGCCTCGGCTAATCTGTCAGTGCCAGTCGCGTGGTCCTGACGCGTCAGCAGCGCTTGCACCCCATGTTCTTGGCAAGCCGCCATGATGAGTGGGCTGTCCGCAGCCACTACAACCCGTGTTCCAGCCGGCATGGCAGCACCCACCCGTTGAGCCACCCGAACCACCATCGGAAGGCCGCAGATATCGGCAAGGGGCTTGTTGGGTAAACGGGTAGACGCCAGTCTGGCAGGAATCAGAACCACCAAACTCACAGTCCCAGTTCCTCATCGGTCATGACCCGAGCCTCGTTTTCAAGAAGAATGGGGATGCCATCGCGAACCGGGTAGGCCAGTCGTGCACTGCGCGACAGCAGTTCTTTTTTTTCCCGGTTGTATTCAAGCGGTCCCTTGGTGATGGGGCAAACCAGCAGTTCAAGTAGTCGTGTGTCCATGATCGGATGATAACGGCGAGTTTTCAGTTTGTGCCAGCAAGCGGTTAAGCGCCGACAGGAAGGCGGGCTCCAGCGTGCAGGTTAGGGCGACTGCCCAGACTTGCGGGTATCTGGGCCATAGTTTGACTGCATCTTTCTCAGTACAAACAATGGCGTAGTCCTTATCAATAGGAGGTTTCCAGCTCTCAAAATCATAGTGATCAGGAAGTGCCTGGGTTTGCGCCAACACCACGCCCTGATCTTTGAGCATGCTGAAAAAGACCCCAGGTTGGGCAATTGCGGCCAGCGCAAGAATAGGTTTGACGGGTTGGCCGGTGTTGACGGGGTGTCCCAGCTCTGTGAGCTTTAGACTGCTGCCGTCTGCACGATAAGCCAGCTTTGCCAAAGAGCGTTGTGCACGGAAGCCATCCATAGCCGGATGGCTTCCGGTATGAAGCACCAGATCGACCGGTTTGGGCCAGGCTTCGCGCAGCGGGCCGGATGGTAACAACCAGCCATTGCCTATACCGCGATTGTCAAAAACACAAATATCAATGTCCCTCGCAAGCGCCAGGTGCTGCAAGCCGTCATCGCAAATGATGACCTTGGTCTGCGGATATGTTTTAAGCAATGCCTTTGCGGCCTCAAGGCGCTTGGAAGCCACGAATACAGGGCAGCCAACGTTGCGTTTGATCAGGGCTGGCTCATCTCCTACGTCTGCCAAGGCGGACGTAGGCCACACCTCTAGGCAATGGCTGGCTTGGCGGCCATAACCCCGTGAAACCACCCCGACCTCAATGCCCATAGACATCAGGTGTCTTGCAATTGCCATGACCACCGGCGTCTTTCCCGAACCTCCGGCCACCACATTCCCCACCACGATCACAGGCACAGGCAGTCGGTGGGTTTTTAAAACACCACTCATAAATAAGCCTTGGCG
>JBILKC010000006.1:0-23363 GCA_044376885.1 Hylemonella sp.
TTCAAGTTGATGTGTAAATGTGAGGTTTCTTATTGCGCTTTGCGTTGAATTTCGATCTCCAACGTTCGTCTGCCCTGTTGCAGCTGTGCGGCAGCGCGCTCTGCCTTGACCGATTGCAAACGCGCCTCGGATAATTCAGCGTCCTTGCCGGCTTCAACCGTCAAGCGCCGGGCAAGATCAAAATCGCCAACCTTCGTGGCCTCACGTGCTGCTTCCAGACGAGTCCGGGCTGACTGAATTTCTGCCGGTGCGTACTCGGCGGCGCCCATGGCTGTTGCTCTCGCGATGGACGCCTCGGTTGTTGCAATAAGCTGGTCGCTGGGTGGAGATGGAGTGGCACACCCCGCGAGCAGCAAACTCAGCAACAAGGGACTGACGCAGCTTGTCAGACTCATCAAGGTGGAAGTGGGTTGTTTCATTGGCTTTCGTTCCTTCATGTGATTAAAGAAACGAGGATGAACCCTAAGCACTGCAAGGTCGGTGCGTTGTCGTACCGACTACCACCGCAAGTTTCACTACATTGAACCTATCAACAACTTTTGAAAGTCAACCATGAAACGAAATACTGTCGCTGCTGTTATTGCTGCATCACTCTTTTTCCTGTCAGTTCCAGGATGTGCCGTCTCGCGAGGACAAGAAACAGTGGGTGCTTACGTGGATGACACCGGCATCACAACTACGGTGAAAAGCCGGTTCATCGAGAACAAGATGGTCGACGCTGCCGCCATCAGCGTGGAAACACTCAACGGTGTGGTGATGCTCTCCGGATTTGCCAAAAACAGCAATGAAAAAGCAACTGCAGGATCTATTGCTCAAAATGTCAAAGGCGTTAAATCTGTGAAGAACGAGATCACGGTGAGACCATAAATTGCATCGGAGCCCAAACCCACCGGCTTGGGCTCGCTCAGGTCTTGGGAAGCAATCTCTGGTAGTCGTTTTTGAACGCCGAGTAACAATCACAGGACAAAGACTTCAAACGCACCTGATCAAGCATGTGGAAGCACTCACCTGTATAACGAATTAACTTCAACCCCTCCAGCTTCAAAATAGCGGCAACAATCTGTTCCATCGTCACAGCAAGCATGTCAGCCATCTTCTGACTTGAGACAAAAAATTGAGTCTTATCAGACAGGTTGTTTGAGACAAGAAGCCAGCGCGCCAAGCGCTGATCGACGGGGTGTGACCAGTTACAAAGGGCTGTTTGCGCCATCTGACTCAGGAACGCCTGTGTATAGCGCAGAATAATCAACATCACATCCGTGGACCGCTTGAATGAATTGAGCAGAGCGTCTGAAGACAGTCGAAAACACTTGCCAGCGATTTGCACGATCGCCTTGCAGGGTATTGCTGGCGTTGTCATCAAATTAAAAGAAACTCCGGCCATGCCTTCTTTTCCCACCATGGCGATACCACCCAAAACATTGTCAATGCCATCATGATGGATGGAAAGCGTTGCACTGACAGGAAAGTACGTGTAGTTCATTTCATCACCACTCGTGAACAACACATCTCCCGCTTTTAGGTCAACGAGTTCGATGGCTCTTGAAAGTTGACTGATTTCCTCGTCGGGAAGCAAATCAAGCAAATGGTTGGAAAAAATCCTTGTCGGCATAGTCGCTTCCTTGTTTTTCATGTGTTCCGTACAGGCAGGGACAAATGTAGCCAGATGCGGCTGACTTATATGTTCGGTTTCGTACATAGCGATCAATTGGTGCGCCATCGAACAGACTTGCCCGGGGATTGAATTTACTGTTTGGGGCTTCATCTCACTCAAATTACGGGGCTTCCGCCATGCGCATCTCGCAAAAATTCTCACTCTATGCCCTAGCGCTTTTTTGTATCCCGGTGGCCGTCTCACAAGCCGCAATACCTGAGGGCTATTGGGTGGACGGCTCCGGGAAGGTTGTGCAGAGCGCAACAGCCGGGCAATGCTGGCATTCCGGTGCGTGGACACCCGGCTTGGCAAAAGAACCTTGCGATCCAGAAATCAACAAAGTAGCCCTTCTGCTTTTGCCCGCTGCTCAAGCTGCATTAGCTATCGCTCCAGTTCTTGCGGCCCCAACAACGTCTTTGGCGACCGTTAAGACCTCCGCGACCAGATTGCAAATCTCGGCCGATGCCCTGTTTGGGTTTGACAAGCACACGCTGAACCAAGAAGGAGAAACACTCCTGGATAAACTGGTTTTGCAAATCAAGTCGGCCGATGCCTATCAAATTGAACTTGTCGGTCATACCGACCGATTTGGCAGCATGGCTTACAACCAGAAGCTCTCTGAGCGCAGAGCCGGCTCGGTGCGTGACTACCTCATGGCCCAAGGCATCATGGCCTCACGAATGACCGCCTCAGGAAAAGGGGAATCAGAGCCTCTGACGGGGGTTGGCGACTGCAGGGGCAAGTTCAGTGCCAAAGTGGTCACTTGCCTGCAACAAGACCGGCGGGTGGATGTTGAAATTCAGGGTACAACAAGAAAACCCTGATGGGAGCCGGGAACCGACCAGAAATGCTTCAGAAACGAGCGAAATCTTAGACAACTATGAATGTGGGTGCTGGCGCACAGACCACGCTTGGGAAATAAGTGACATTGGGCTCGGTTCTTAATTTCTCACTCAGGAAACATTCCCCATGAAACATTCACCCTTGCGTATTTCACAACTTGCATTTGTCCCTGCCGCTTTGCTCTGCATCACCCTGGTCAGCCCGGCACAGGCCCAGAGTACCAGCACAAGCCCGAGCACAAGCCCCAGCACGCTGCCCTACACCAACAACCTTGCCAATTCCTACATCGGAGTTAACCTTGGTTCGTCCGATCTGTCTCAACAAGCCAATGACTTCGGCATTTTCCCCAATGAGACCCGCGGCCACGCCAGTAATGTGTATTACGGCCAGAATGGTTACAGGCAGAACATGGGATTTGAAGTGGGCTATACCGATTTTGGCAGTGTAAGCCGCTCCGGTGGCACCACCCGTGCTGAAGGAATAAACCTGAGCGTCATCGGTCGCTTGCCCATGAGCCCGATCTTTAATCTCCTGGGGAAGGTGGGAGGGACTTACGGGCGCACCAACGTCACAGCAGCTGCCGGCTCTGGTGCCAGCACAGGCAACGTGGATGGATTTGACTGGTCCTACGGCGTCGGGGCCGAGCTGGCTTTGACGACAGCACTATCTGCCGTCGCGCAGTACGACGAGCATTACATGAAGTTTTCCGGCGATCAAAAGAACCGGGTGAGCGCAACCACGCTTGGGTTGCGTTACCGCTATTAAAGGTCTCAAGAGTCTTGCAGCTCATCAGCTTTCAAGGCTGATGAGGCGTTCCTGCGTGCGATGCTGCTGTGATACGACGCTTGATCCTTATCGCGATTCTCATACAGACGAGCGGCCTCCCTGAAGTGCCTGCTCGCACGTTCGTGCAGTTCAGCACACTGGCGGTGTTGCGTCGCTAATTCTGATGGTGGGGCAGGTTCAGGCGATTCAAGGGCTGGATGCATTTGTGTATGACCTTTAAAACCCAATGTTCCGACATTCAGCCTTTCTTGACTGTCTGCTTGCGCACCGAGTCGAATCATTTTTTCCATCACCATCAATGCTTGATTCATTTGGAGAACATCATGAACCTCGGAACCATACTTCTGGTGATACTGATTCTGGCACTTGTGGGCGTTTTCCCGTCCTGGCCCCACAGCAGCCATTGGGGCTATGCACCAAGCGGAGCTGTTGGCATCCTGGTGATTATTCTTATTGTTTTGCTTCTGACAGGCAGGCTTTGACCCATCTGCAATCGGAAGCGCAAAGCGCATGGGGCTTATCTATGTACGCTAACGAACATAAGAAAAGATATAAGGTACCTATACTGGTTGACGATCAGGCAAGGTAAACACGCAAGGTCATGTGGCACTCACCCGCGGAACAATTCAGATTCAAATAAGGGGAACGGAAATCACAGCAGCCGCGTTAACAAAAGAGTTGGGTTTTAAGCGAAACCACCTGCTTAGAACCTTCCCAGACGCGGATCTTAAACGGCTCACCCTTGAGCTAGAGCCCGTGAACATGCCCTTGGGATTGGTTCTCTACGAATCGGGGCGTACCCTTTCCCACGCTTACTTCCCCATTGACAGCATTGTTTCGTTGCTTTACGTAATGGAAAACGGCGCGTCTGCGGAAATAGCGGTGGTCGGCAACGAGGGGCTTGTGGGTATTTCCTTGTTCATGGGTGGCCAATCCACGACGAGCCGGGCTGTGGTTCAAAGTGCCGGCTCTGGTTACCGGCTAAGAGCTCAAACTCTCAAGGATGAATTCAACCGCACCGGCCCCGTTCTGCATTTGCTCTTGCGTTACACGCAAGCACTGATTACGCAAATGTCCCAGACAGCAGTGTGTAACCGGCATCACAGCCTTGACCAGCAGCTGTGCAGATGGCTACTTTTGAGCTTGGACAGGCTAAACGGCCCAGACCTGTTGATGACGCAAGAGCTGATCTCCAATATGCTTGGCGTTCGTCGGGAGGGCGTTACTGAAGCCGCTCTCAAGCTGCAAAAGGATCACCTGATCCGTTACGTCCGTGGACATATCACCGTGATTGACCGTCCGGGTCTGGAGAAGCGAACTTGCGAGTGTTATTCGGTGGTCAAAAGAGAATATGACCGCCTTCTTCCGGACCTTGTTGCAACGTGAACCACAGTCTGTTTAGGTCTTTATTGCCATTCGATCTGAAGTGCTTTGGTACTTTGACGTACAGAGCACGTAGCTTAAATACAACTTTTTAAGGTTTTAATATGACCAAGCACGTTTATGAAGCCCATATTGACCGGTTTTCATCATGTAAAATATTTATAACACAAAACGAAATAGAATTCAGCAAATGGCTTTTCCGTGAAGTCAAGTGAAGTCAATCCCCAACATTCAAACTAACCAGACTTTATGCTGGGAAATAATCTTTGCATAGGGAGCATGATCGTGCCTAAATACGTTAACTTTTATATGCGACGGTGTAAATGAAGAACGCGATAACTAAAACTCATTTTCGCCTTGATCGGCGCGGTACCAGGCTGGCGGCAGTACTAACTGTTGCTTCTCTGGCATGTCACGCCCAAGGGACTGAGCCTGTTCAAGAGGTTCTGGAGGCATCGCCATCCTTCGTTTTTACGCGAAGCTTGGGTACAGTGCTCTTGGAAACCACTAAAGTGTCGTCTGCTGAACCAAACGCAGAAATCATTCCCGATTTCGCGTTCAGTCGTGACCTTGTGTTGGCTCAACGGTCACTTGTTTTTGCTCAACTGGCTAATCCAGAACCCAACACAGCTATTTTTCCCTCAGCGATTTCTATCCCAGCGCCGGTTGCGGCTCCAGCCGCTGTCGCGCCGGCAGAAGTTGCACCGACCCTAGATGCACAAGCAGCAGCGCCCGAAGTGGTGGCAGCGCCTGTGGTCGTTGTGCCGCCCGCGGTGGTTGCCGTGCCTGAGCCGGTTGCGGCTCCAGCCGCTGTCGTGCCAGCAGAAGTTGCACCGACCCTAGTTGCACAAGCAGCAGCACCCGAAGTAGTGGCAGCGCCTGTGGTCGTTGCGCCGCCCGCGGTGGTTGCCGCGCCTGAGCCGGTTGCAGCTCCAGCCGCTGTCGTGCCAGCAGAAGTTGCGCCAGCCGTAGTTGCCCAAGCAGCAGCACCCGAAGTAGTGGCAGCGCCTGTGGTCGTTGCGCCGCCTGTGGTGGTTGCCGCGCCTGAGCCGGTTGCGGCCCCAGTCGCTGTCGCGCCAGCCGTTGTTGCGCCAGCAGCTGCCGCTCCCGAAGTGGTGGCAGCGCCTGTGGTCGCGCCGCCTGCAGTGGTTGCCGCGCCTGAGCCGGTTGCAGCTCCAGCCGCTGCCGCTCCCGAAGTGGTGGCAGCCCCTGTGGTCGCGCCGCCTGCGGTGGTTGCTGCGCCTGAACCGGTTGCGGCTCCAGCCGCTGTCGCGCCAGCAGCAGCTCCCGAAGCGGTTGCTGCGCCCGTGGTCGCTACCCCATCCGTAACAACTCCAGCGCCAGCGATCATGGCTGCCCCCGCGCCACCGGACGTTCGCAAACAAGTGGCAACGTCAGCCATGGCGCAAGCGCAGGCTGCTGACGCCGGGCCTATTCAGATTTTGTCTCAGTTCGTACGCCAGGCCTTGCAGCACAACCCGCAAATATTTCAGTTTGAGGCAGAAAGCCGGGCAGCAAACAGCCGGATCGGTGAGGCACGCGAGGGCTTTAGTCCTCGCCTCACGTTGTCTTCCAGCGTAGCCAAAGAGCGCCAGATTATTGACTCCTTGCAGCGAGATGCCATGTATTCCACGGCATTTGGCCAAGTACGTCTTTCGATGCCGCTCATCGACAAAACACTGAGTGCGCAGCTGGCGCAACGTAAGTCCAGTTCTATTACTTCTGACTGGCGCCTCACCGATATCCGTGAGCAACTCATGCTCCGTACGATCGAGGCCTATGTTGATCTCGTGCGCAGTGCCAACCTTCTCAAGCTGGCTCAAGACAATCTGAAGGTGCACCGTCAGTATGTGGCTCAGATCAAGGAAATTGCCAAGGCCGACTTGGGTCGCGCTTCGGATTTGCCTACGGCTGCAGGGCGCGCTGCTCTGGCTGAATCGGTGCTCACATCCCGACTGGCCAAGATGGATGCTTCCCGCGTGATCTGGCGGCAGGTTACAGGCTTGACTGCCGGGGCTGACTTCTTTGACGTGCCCATGGTCAACTTGCCTGAAACGCTGGATCAGGTGCTAAGCCGGGCGCAGGAATTTAACCCTGTACTGATGTTGGCTACTTCCGAAATCGAAACTGCCCGACGTGGAATTGATCTGGCCAAAGCTCCTTTCTCGCCACGATTGAGTCTGGACACCTCGGCCAAGAGCGGTCAAGACTTCGGTGGCATTCAGGGCACTCAGGGATCGAGCTTCGTTGGTCTGACGGGTGAATGGACTGTTTTCTCTGGGCGTTCTGAAAAATTTGCGGTCCAGGCTGCGCAAGAAAGCGTTTTTGCGGCTCAGTCTGCGCTTGACCGGGTGCGTGATGAGCTGCGTTCCCGGGTAGAGCAGACCTGGTATGACTTGCAGGCCAGCGACGCTTCATTGCGCTCCTTCGAGGACTACGCCAAAAATGCCCAGCAAATGGTTGAGGCCTCTCAAAATCAATTCAAGATTGGACGCCGGTCCTTGCTTGACGTATTGAACGCCGAGAACGAGCTGTTTACTGCACGTTCCAATCTTGAATCCACCTTGCAAGACAACAAGCTCGCAGCCTGGCGTCTGCATAGTTTGCAGGGCCGCGTCCAGTCTGAGTTGGGGCTCTGAACGCATGTTTGGCATCTGGCGACCGCTGTCTGATATTGCACTGCATTTTGGTCGGCGCATCTCTGCGCTTGACCTGCATGCTCAGTCCGCGCGAATTCATCCGGATGCCACGATCCCGGTCGCTGCCTGCGTTCTCCAAGACCATGGCTTCAAGGTGGAGACCACCAAGGTACCGGTGCATCAGCTTCCACTTGAGCGACTTCCCATGCTGTTGCTGCTCAAAGGCCCCGAAATGGTCTATCTGGAGGCTGTGCGTGGCGAGGAGCTGACGGTTCGCCGTTATGGTACCAATGAGAGCGGCGCCGATGCCATATCAACCGAGTCGTGGACCTGGGCGCAACTGCGCGAGCGTTATGCCGGCACTGCAATTCTGGTAGAGCTTGATGCTTTGCTGGGCGCGCAGCGCGCGGGTGATACCGGCCACCGCGCGCCGCACTGGTTCTGGAGCGTCTTTGGTCTGTTACGGCGCTACTATGGCGACTGCGTGGTAGCTGCAATCCTCATTAATCTGCTGGCCCTGGCTGGTTCCATGTTTGCCATGAACGTGTATGACCGCGTTATTCCCAATGCGGCCCTGCCGACCTTGTGGGTACTGGCCATAGGCGTGACCTTGGCCGGCTTGCTTGAGTTTTCATTGCGAACCTTGCGCGCGCATGTGGTCGACGAAGCCGGCAAGCGTGCGGACTTGCTCCTGTCTGCAGCTATTTTTCGTAAGACCCTCGATCTCCAGCCCAAAGACCGGCCCGTCTCAAGCGGCCAGTATGCAGGGCAGGTTCGGGAATTTGACTCTGTGCGGGAGTTTGTGAGCTCAACCACCCTGGTGGGTCTCACCGATTTGCCCTTTGCACTGATATTTTTTGTAGTGATCGGCATGCTCGGTGGCTCACTGGTGTGGGTGCCTGTCATGGCGGGGGTGGCAGTGCTGCTGATTGGTTTGATCTCACAGTGGCCTATCCGCAAATCTGTCGAGCGTTACCAGTATGAAAACTCCCAGAAACTTGCTTTCATGGTTGAAGCCATTGAGCGGGTAGAAACAGTGCAGGCCATTGGTGCTCAGTCTGAGGTACAGGGCCGTTGGGAGCGTTTGTGTGCCATTACCGCTCGCAGTTCCATGAGTTCGCGGATGGCTTCCTCGGTGGCTGTCAATCTGACCCAATTTGTGCAGCAGGTCGGGGCAACCGGCATTATTCTGTGGGGCGTTTTCCTTATTCTCGAAGGTCATCTCACCACAGGCGGGCTGATTGGTTGCAGCATTCTGGCCAGTCGCGCCCTGGCTCCACTGGCTCAGGTGGCGGGCCTGATGACGCGCTGGCAACAGACCAAGGTTGCGTTTGGCGCCCTCGACCGTGTCATGAATCTGGTGGGCCGCTACGACAATCAGCGAACCTATGTGCAGCTGAATCAAGCGCCAGGAAAAATCGAACTGCACGACCTGAGCTTCACCTACCCCCGCAGCGACCAGAAATCACTGCAAGTCCGGTCACTGACATTCGAGCCGGGTGAAACGGTTGCCCTCATGGGCCCGGTAGGTTCGGGTAAATCCACCTTGCTCAAGATCATTGCTGGTTTACACCCACCCACCGAAGGAAAACTCCTGGTTGATGGTTTGGACATCAGCCAGATATCTCCGGCAGATTTCCGTTCGCATGTGGCTTGGGTGAGTCAGGACCCGGTGCTCTTTCGCGGTACGCTGCGCGAAAACCTGCTGATGGCAGCCCCACGCATCAACGAAGCGCGCTTTTTGCATGTGTTACGACTGACCGGTGTACAGGAACTGGTCAGTCGGCATCCTCATGGGCTGGACATGCAGATCGGTGAGGGCGGCCAGGCACTGTCGGGCGGTCAGCGCCAGATGGTCGCTTTGGCGCGCGCGCTCATGTCGTCAGCCAGCCTGATCCTGCTCGATGAGCCTACCAGTGCGTTTGATGAGACGGGCGAGCAGATCCTGCTGCAGGCCTTGCACACTGAATTGGAAGGTCGCACCCTGATTGTTGCCACCCACAGGCATGCGCCTTTGGGGCTGGCCAAGCGGCTGGTTATCCTTGATGCGGGCCAGGTTGTTGCAGATGGACCGCGTAACGATGTCCTCAAAGCCGTGCGTGAGGGGCATGTCAAGCGCGCTGCAGCCGCCGCTGCGCCAACTGTTTCCACCGTTTCACCGCGTATCAGTGTTACCCCCGTGGGAGCTGCAGCATGATGCGCTGGTTGTTCCCCAAAAGCACATCTGCAGCAGCTGGAGCGATGGACCCAGCCAAGATGGAGCGTATCAAGCAGCAACGCATCACCAATGCACGCATTGCCGAGGCGGATGTGATCAGTGATGTTTACCAGGCGCGCATCGAGCCGATTGCTGGCTGGACCCGCTGGGCCTTGTACTGCGTAGTACTGGTGATGGGTGTTTTTATTGCTTGGGCTGCGCTCGCCGATCTCGAAGAAGTCACCAGCGGCAATGGCCGAGTGGTGCCCAGTGGTCGCGAGCAAGTAGTTCAAAGCCTGGAAACAGGCGTGCTCTCGGCCATGCTGGTCGCTGAAGGTGACACGGTGGAAGTCGGGCAGGAACTGTTGCGCATTGACGATGTACGGCTCGGAGCCAATGTCAAGGAAAGTCAATCACGGGTGGACGCCCTGATGGCAGCTGCTTTCCGCCTGCGTGCCGAATCGCTGGGCACACCCCTGAGCTTTCCTCCAGATCTGCAGAGACGAAATCCGGGTCTGGTTCGTACCGAAACCGAGACCTACCAGGCCAAGCGTCGCGCCCTGGATGGTTTTATTCAATCCCAAGAGCAGGCATTGCGCTTGGCCCAGGATGAGCTGCAAATTACCATGCCCATGGCCGCCAAGGGCTTGGTCTCTGAACTCGATGTCCTGCGCATTCAGCGCACCATGGTGGATTCACGGGGCCGCATCGAAGAGGCGCGCAGCAAGTACCGTGCAGATGCCGCAGCCGAACAGGGCCGTGTAGAGGCTGAGCTGGGAACACAGAATGCAACCCTGGTAGGCCGTGAATACTCGTTCAAGCGCACGGTCCTGACCGCGCCCAAGCGGGGTATTGTCAAAAACATCAAGATCAACACCATCGGTGGTGTGATTCAAAGTGGCCAGGAACTGCTGGAAATTGTTCCATTGGACGAGGCCCTGATGGTTGAAACCCGTATTCGTCCGGCTGATATTGCCTTCTTGCGCCCCGGACTGCCAGCGGTAGTGAAAATCTCGGCTTATGATTCTGGTATTTACGGCTGGCTTGTGGGCACCGTGATCATGGTTGGTGCGGATACCCTGCGTGACGAAGTGCGCCGCGATGAAACCTACTACCGTGTGTTGGTGCGCACGACCCGTGCGGAACTGGATTTGCCTAATGGCAAACAACTGCCCATCATCCCGGGCATGCTGGCCCAGGTGGATATCAAGACGGGTCAAAAATCAGTTCTTTCTTATTTGTTTAAACCTGTCATGCGTGCCCGAGAGGCGCTACGTGAACGATGAATGATCGGCTCTTTATGAACACTCTCCGAACCCGTCCTGATCCGCGTTTTGCTTTGACAGCAGTCTGCTGCTGCACGATGCTGGCTTTCTCATCGGCCCATGCACAGTCTTCAGCCAGTTTGGCTGCCGAGCGTGAAAAAACCCGTGCCCGTATTGACGACATACGAGCCGATGTGGTGCGTGATTCAGACACGGCCATGACGCTGGGCAGCAAACTCAGTCCCCGCATGGTTCAGTCAGCTACACGTATGCCCGTGGACACGATTCGCAGCAATGTGCCGGTACGCCCTGATTACCGCTACGGTTTTGTTCCCGAAACACCACAGCTGATCCCGCCACCCCCTGAGCGCATGGCCCGACGCGCCGCTCCTGAGCCTAAGGACACCTCCCAGCCGCTGGTGTTTACCCCCGACTTTTCTCGCCAGATCCTCAGTTTTGCGCAAATCTCGGGCAAGGACATCATTGATCTACCCCGTCTTGAAGACCAGAATGCTCCCATGACCGTGTCCAACGCCATCACGGATGCCAATACCTGGGGGCTTGCCGATATCGTCGCCGAGGGCTTGGTTGTCAGTCCTACGCTTGTCCAAGCTCTGGCCGACCAGGACGCCGCCAACCAGCGCGCACGAGGTGGTCGTGCAGACTGGTTTCCCACCCTGTCTGTGCGTGCCACGGCAGGCAGTATCAGCGAAAGCGCAACGGGTGTGGGCAATAATGACTTCCGCAATCACACGCTGCGCCTGACGCAGCCGGTGTTCAACCCTGTGCTCGACAAGAACCTGGACAACCTGAGGTTGAGCGAGAAATCCCAGCAGCTGCGCACCATCGACAGCATGGAAGCCGTGGCAGTCACCCTGACCCAGGCCACCGTCAACCTGGCAGCCACCCGCCTGACCATCAACTTTGCTGATCAGCAGGAAACCCAGCTCATCAATGTCTTGCGCTACCTTGAAGCGCGAACCCAGGCGGGCGCCACCAGCCAGGCCGATCTTGAGCGCGCACGCACCCGTGTCTTGGCAGCCAAGCAAACCCGGCTCGATCAGCAAGCGGCCTATAAATCGAGCTTGTTTGAGCTCGAACGCCTGATTGAGCAGTCACCTTTGGCGCTGCGGCTGCCCTCCCTGAACGACCTGCCGCCCCTGCCCAGAACCCAGGCTGAATTGCGTGACCTGGTTCGGCAAAACAGCGCGGTGCTGCAAGCCTTGCAGTTGGATGTGGATTCACAGCAGGCACTGGTTGCAGCGCAGAAAGCCAAATTGCTGCCAACTTTTGGCCTCAGTGCCGAGCGTGACGTGCAGAAGAATATTCTTGCTCAGGATACGGCTGTTATTGGTGTCAGTCGACTCCTCGGGGTAGTTACCTGGCAGGCCTCTCTGGGCGGTAAAGAGTTGTATCAGGCCAAAGAGGCCGAGGCGGAGTTGTTTAAGCGTAAGTCCAAACTCGAAGAAGAAATGCGTCGCATTGACACGGCGGTCGAATCAGACTTTTCTTCACTCCAGTCAGTCACCCTTCGTCTGACCTCCAGCCAAAGCGAGCAAAGAGCAGCCCAGGCCGTTGTGGACGCTGTTCAAGAGCAGCTCAAATCTGGCCGGCTGGGTAATCTGCTGGAAGCGCTCGATGCCACCGATCGCCTTTTTTCAGCTCGCAGCCGCCAATTACAGGCCCTGCAGGAGCAGTTCACTGCACAGGCTAACCTGCTCAAGCAAATGGGTCAGCTCAGTCGGGTTCAGGCCACTCAGACCAGGACCGCCAATGCCGATACCGTTAAATGAACGTCAAACACGCAAGCCCCATGTTTTTTTTTCACTTTTTCATTAAGGCCTGACTATGGCGGTCTCTGAATCGAACGACGCATCCGACATCTTCTGGCCCGGCTATGTGGACGCTATCTCCAACCTAGCCATTAACCTGCTGTTTGTGATTGCCGTTATGGCCATCGTGGTAATCAGTGCCACGCTGCAAATCAATGAATTGCTCAAGCGCAAAGACCGGGCCCTGGCCGATGACGTGTCTTTTTCCGTCATGGAGACTGACAAAACGCTCAAAGGCTCAGGCACCAGTGATCCCAAGTCCAACACCAGTGCCGAAACCCAGGTGCAAAAGGCATTCTCCACAGGTAACACCGAGGCCACCACCGAGAGCGCCAATGCGGGTGAGGGCAAGCAAAAGTCTTCTGCTGGTGCCGAAAACGTTCGTACCCCGGTCAAAGATCCCAAGACCGGCGTGCCTACATCTGGTGCACCCCAAACCCAGGCGGCGCAGCAGCAAAGCCAGCTTCAAAGTCAGCAACAGGCCAACGCCCAGACCAAGGAGTTACTCAAGCAGCTCAACCAACTGGCCCAAATGCTGAGTAAGGCTCAGGCTCAAGCCCAAGCTCAGGCTCAGGCTCAAGCTCAAGCCCAGTCGGAAGCCCAGGCTCAGTCACAAGCTCAGGCTAAAGACAAAGACAAGGACAAGGACAAGGATAAAGCGCAATCCCAGTCTCAATCTCAGTCGCAATCGCAGGCACAGGCACAGGCACAAGCACAAGCACAAGCACAAGCACAGCAGGCCAAGCAAAGCCAATCCAATGAGCAGATCAAGGAACTCGTCAAGGAGTTGCAGCAAATGGCCCAGGTCTTGCAGGCCAGCCAGGCAGCAGTGCAGCAGCAGCAGAAGGAACAGCAAAAAGACCAGCAGCAGCAGGACAAAATTGTGGCGCAGTTGCGCAGCACCCAGTCCCAACTCAATGAAGCCAGGATAGCCTTGGGCAAGATTCAGGCTGCCTCGGGCAGCTCGGCCGTCAAGCTTGACGCACCGGCAGGCACCGAGACCGACACCGGCCGGGTTGAAACCGTCAACGCCACCCAGCAACCGCCAGCACCTGATGGTAAAAACTCATCACTGGTAGTTCAGCGCGGCGTGGTTGTGAACTTTAATGTATCGGCCACCGACCTCAGCGATGCAGAGGCCAAGGACGTCGTTGAAAAAATGGCTACTTTTGCGCCGGTTGCCACTGCCAAGTGGACCATCACCGTGGTGTATCCCAAAGGCTTTTCTGAGGCCATGCGCTTGGCCTTTTACCGGGCCAGTGCCGTGCGCAATGTGCTGCTCAAAAATGGCGTCAAGGGTGAAAACATTGAGCAAAAGGTGCTTGAAAGCACGCAGTCCAGTGCTGACAATACCCGTGTGATCATCCGGCCTGGCCTATGAACCTTCCAAGCACCCGCCTTGCTGCGCCCCACAGCCCAACGCCGGCCACTGCATCTGTGCAACCGGCTGGGGTGACGGCGCGCGCCAAGGTGGTGTTCAGTCTGGCTGAGCGACAAGACCGGCGTTTGCTGCTGGCTTTGCTGGCGCTGGCGCTGATCTTGGGTGCCTGGGCCTGGTTGGCCCCCATTGATCGCATTGTCCGTGCCGAGGGGCGTATCATCGCCGCCGGCCGCACCCAGGTGGTTCAGCATCTGGAGGGCGGAATCGTTTCCGAGATCCTGGTCAAGGAAGGCCAAAGCGTGGAGACGGGCCAGGTGCTCATGCGCCTCTCTCCTGTGCAAGCCAGTACCAACGTGCAGCAAGGCCAGTCCATGCTGCAGGCGCTCAAAGCCAAACAATCCCGCTTGGCTGCCCAGGCCGAGGGCCGGGGCGACATCAACTTCCCCGCCGGTGTAGACATTCAAACCCAGCAAGCCGAGCGGGCCGCTTTCCGCGAAAGTCTCAGCCGCATGGCTTCCGAGCAAGGCGTGTTGCGACAGCAGATCGTTCAGCGTCAGGCAGAGTTCGTTGAGGCGCAGGGCCGCGCTAAAAATTACGCTGGCGAAATCGAAACCACACGCAAGCAAGTCAGCCTGCTCGAAAACCTGCAACGCCGCGGGGCTGCCTCGCAACTGGAGTTGCTGGAGGCACAGTCTCGCAGCCAGCGACTGGAGAGCACTTACAACGATGTTGTGTCTTCCATCCCGCGCTTGCAGGCTGCCATCAGTGAAACCACATCTCGGCTGGCTGAGTCCAGCGCAAAATACCGGGCCGAGGCCCGCCTCGAACTCAGCCAGGTCAGCGCCGATATTCAGAAAGTCTTGCTCAATGTCAGTGGCGACAGCGACCGTCTGGCCCGCACCGAAGTTCGTGCCCCCATGAACGGATTTGTCAACCGCTTGCAGTTCAACACCATCAGCGGTGTGGCTAGGCCCGGTGAGCCGCTACTGGAAATTACGCCCAGCGAAGGTCCTTTAGCCGTCGAGGCGCGGGTGCGCCCCGATGACCGTGCCTCCTTGCGACCTGGGCTGCCCACTCGGGTCATGGTCGGGGCCTATGATTACGCTGTTTATGGTGCCCTGAGCGGCACACTCACCGAGGTCAGCGCTGATACTCTTGCGGACGAAAAAGGTGGTCGATATTACCGCGTGCTGATCAATGCCGACCAGGCGCATGGCCGTTTGGCCAAAGAAGTGCTTTTGCCCGGGATGACTGCCCGGGCCGATGTGGTGGTGGGCCAGCGCAGTGTGTTGAGCTACCTGTTGTCTCCCTTGCTCAGGTTTTCCTCGCAGGCTTTGCGGGAAGCCAAGTGAGCAACAGGCAGTCGCATCAGTGCAGCGGTGGATCGATTGAGTTCAGTGGGTCGGGTTGTTAATTTTTTTGTATTGCGAGAAAGACGATGAATAAGATTAAGTCATATTACTGGTACGTGGGCATTCCCATAGCGGCCCTTACGCTTGGAACCGTGCTCTTTTTTGACCTGATTGTCTCCACAGTCACGGGAAATCCGCACCCGGAGGTCAATTACGTGATCTTTGTTCTGATCGTGGCCGGTAGCGCCATGATGTGGCAGCAAGTGTCGCGCATGAACAGAGACGCCCGAAGTATCGAGGCCTTCTACGAAGTTGCCGTCAGCAAGCCCAACGTGGATGATCTGCGCAAGATGCTCGCAGGCAAGCGCAACGATACCCACCCGGTGCTGGAGATCATCACGGATCTGATCGGCAAACCGGTCTCCTCAGTCCAGCATGCAGCGCTGGAGGCCGAGCTTGACCGCTACAAGGCAGTGCAGATGCGTTACATGATCCTGCCCAACTTCATGTCCGGCATGATGGTGGGTATGGGACTTTTGGGCACCTTTATCGGTCTGCTCGGTGCCTTGGCTGAAATTTCCAAGCTCATTGGTGCTTTCTCCATCGCCACTTCAGGCGACCCTGCAGCAGCCATTCGTATTCTTGTTGAGCGCCTCACATCACCCATGCAGGCCATGGGTGTGGCCTTCAGTGCCTCGCTATTCGGTGTGCTCGGCTCCTTGGTCATGGGCGTGTTGCTGGTAGGTGTGCGCAATTGCGCCGGTGAGCTCAATTCTTTGCTCGACACCCGTGTCACCTACTTGACTGACTTTGGCCGTTCTATCGACGAAGGCGCAGAAGCAAGTGGACTCAGCGACGCCGTAACCGCTCTGGCCGAGCAGTCACCCATGCTCACCGGTTTGATCAAGGCCATGGACCAATCAGAGAGGCGGGTGCGTGATCTGATCAACTCCGTGGTGCAAATTTCGTCGCGTCTGGAGATCAACCAAGCCAGCAATTCCGCACTCGTGCAGGCCATGCAAAGTCGCCTGAACAATGAAGAGGCCATTTACCAGTCTATGCAGGCCACACAGGACTCCTTGGCCCTCATTGCTACCCGCTGGAGCAATGCCAACCAGATCGAGAACCAGATGGCCAGTCTGATTCAACAACAGACCGAACAAAGTGAGCGCTTCCTCAATGGCCTGGAGCAATCGAATGCCCAGCACCAGGTACTTTCAGAGCGGCTGGTCGGGGCATTGGCCGAAGGCCAAACCAACCAGGCCCAAGCTACCGAGCAACTTGCTGTACTCAACAAAGTGTTGGGCGACTCTGCTTTGCAAACTGCAGAAAAGCTTGGCGATATTGCAGGCGTTCAGCGACGTGGTTCCGATCAGGTTGCAGAAATTTTACAAAATGGCTTTAAAGACATGGCCGGTGTCCAGCGCCGGAGCTCTGATTCCTTCTCTGAGGTCACACAGACTGGTCTTCGCGATCTGGCCGGTGCGCAACGCCGGGCCGCAGACGAAATGAACAAAGAACTGGCCAAGCAATTGGTCGCCATCAGCGAGGTCATGGTCAACGGTCAAGCCGAGCAGGCATTGCTGACCCAGCAGTTGAACCGGGTTACGGATGTGCTGTCCAGCATGACCACTACCAATCAGGCCAGTTTGCAGCGCGTGGTCGATACCTACCAGCGTAATTTTGAGAAAACGGTTCGCGAGCAGACCGAGTCAGGAAACACATTGACCAATGTGCTGCAGGCTGCGCAGAATGCGCAATTGGCCTCACTCAAAGGCATAGACTCCACCATGAATCAGTTGTCGCTGGCTTTGCGTACCGACGCCCAGGCGCGTAGCGAGCTGGCCAATCGCATCGAGTTGCAGATTCAGGACTATGGCACCCGACAGGAAATGTTTGCCCAGTCGATGCTCGAATCCGTCACCGCTCTGGCCCAGCGCGATGCTCCCAAAGGCCGTAAAGCCGCTGCTGCCCCTGCCGAAACAAACACTGATAAGCTGTAAACATCATCTACCGAGGACATTGCCATGGCGACCACCGTTGTTTCTACACCCGCAGCACCCGCGACAGCTCAGGCGGCCGGTGCAGGTATGGCCATCGTTGTGGTCGAGGCCAAGCTCGATACCAACGGGAAAACCTACTTTGACCTGCCCGTAGCCTCCAGCAATGTGGCCTCCGTTGAAGTGGTTGACGTTGACCTGGTGATAGTGACTTCCTCGGGTGAGCGCTTGCTGTTGCGAGAAGCCGCTATCGAAGCGTCCACACCGGCCAATCCCGGGGTTCGCTTCAGTTCCGGTGATGCATCCGATGCGGCCACTTTGTTCAAGAAAGTCGGTCTTTTCAAGCCCATGGAAGGGGCCAGCTTCAGGTTGCAGGCAACCGAACTCAAGCCCACGCCGCCTGAGCTCAATGGCAATGAGATTGGCCTGGGAGGTGTTGACGAAACACTGGTCCAGGTTCTCAAGCAACAGGTTGGTCAATTGCAAGACAAGGTGTCGCAAGCACAGGCGGCTGCCAAGGTCTCCGAGGCCAAGTCTGAGGCCGTGTCCAAAAACACCTCCACCAAGCTGGCAGATTCCGCATCCACTGCGACATCAACGTCAACGGCCTCTGCGCCGAAAACCGAGGATAAGACCGAGACCGCAAAGCCACCCGTCAATATTCCGCTCTACCCGGAAATCACCCCGCCTGTTCAAAAAGGCGGCCTGACCGGCAAAGTCACTGGCGTTCAGATCTGGGATGGCAGCAACCAAGCTACAGCGGGCACCACGGCCTTCAAGGATACAGACGTACGCTTCATGCTCGGCGACAACCGGCTCAAGGTGCTGGTGAATGCCGATGCCGGTACCGTCACCAAGCCCGATCTGGACAACGCAGCGAAGGCTTACACCACCCTGGATTTCTCCGGGCAGGCAGACCTGGTCAAGATCTTTGTTTACTTTGACACGCAGCAAAATGGGCAAACCCCTTTGCCCGGTTTCAGGATTAATGGCCAAGACCCTTTTGCGCCAACAGACACGCTGGTCACGGCTGCAGGAACTTTCCAGGGTACGATGATCGCGGCCACTGGCCTCCAGGGTGCCAAAGCCAATCTGGAGTGGACCACGGCGCAAGACGGTATCACCGTTGTCCCACAGTCCATCATACTTACGGTGGTTTACCTCAATGCAGCTGGCTTTCTGATTGCCAGGCCCGTGGCGGCCAAATTCACTTTTGGGCCGGCTCAAAGTGACACCTATTACGAGCTTGATGGCAATGGTGTGCCGATTACCAAGCTGCCCTCCAATGGTCTGAGCTACGAGATCACGGGACGCGCTGTGTCAGACACCATCAATGCGGGTAACGGCGATGACATCGTGATTGGCTTGGGTGGCAATGACATCCTCTACGGTGGCGATTCAACTGGCCTGCTCACTGGGGATGGCAACGATATCCTCTTTGGCGGCGCGAAGATGACGCTGACCACCGTGCCCTTGAGTCTGGTTGCGCCCTCATCTGGTATATCCCTGCTGTTTGGCGGCCAGGTCATTGCCGATGAAACCACGGATACCGGTGGCAACAGCGGCAATGACACCCTCTACGGCGGAACTGGTAATGACAAATTGTACGGTGGCGATGGCAATGATGTGCTGTATGGCGGTGCTGGCAATGACTTGCTGGTGGGTGGTGCTGGCAATGACTATCTGGAAGGCGATCCGGTTGATGGTACAGGCAACAACACAGCCAGTTATGCCGGTTCACCTGTGGCTGGCCTCAATCAGGAAGGTGTAACCGTCTATCTGGACAGCGCTCAGCAGGCTTTGAACAAAGGTAGCGATGCCGAGGGCGACTTCTTGTTGCGCATCAACAACCTCATTGGATCTGCCTTTAATGACAAGCTGGTTGGCGACAACAAAGTCAATGTCCTGGTCGGTGGAAATGGCGCAGATATTCTGGAGGGCGGCGACAGCGGTGATGCGCTTTACGGTGACTCGGGCTCTGACACGGCCAGCTATGCCGGCGCGGGCATCAATGGTCTGACTGTGTCCCTTGTTACTCCCGGCGACAATACCGGGCATGCCAAAGGTGACCAGTTTTTCAGCATTGAGAACCTTACCGGAAGTGCGGGCGATGACACGCTGATTGGTGACGATCAAGAAAACATCCTGAGCGGGCTTTCCGGAAATGACGTGCTCATGGGCGGCGCAGGCAATGACACCTTGAATGGGGGTGATGACAACGACACCCTGATGGGCGGGCTGGGCAAGGATATTCTCAACGGGGGTTCGGGCAAGGATACGGCCACCTATGCCAACGCCACATCGGTCGACGGCAAATTGGGTGTCAAAGCCCACCTGGTTGCTGCGTCCGCACTCGCCTACAACGATGGTGAGGCCAAAGGCGACACCTATGACAGTATAGAAAACCTGATCGGCAGTGCCTTCAAGGACACACTGTCCGGAGATGACACTGCCAATAAGCTTGAAGGTGGTGCTGGTGATGACGAACTCATCGGCGGAGGTGCTGCAGATGCCTTGTTTGGCGGCGATGGTAATGACACCGCATCCTATGCCTCCGCGGTCAAAGGCGTTTCAGCCAATCTGGATGACGCATCGGTGAATACGGGTGATGCTCAAGGTGACAGCTATGACTCCATTGAAAACCTCACGGGCTCCATCTTTGGTGACGTCTTGACGGGTGATGGCCAGTCCAACGTGATTTCGGGTGGAGATGGTTCAGACGTTCTCATTGGCGGCGGCGGTGGCGACACCTATCTGGGTGGTATTGGTGTTGACCGGGTCGACTACAGCCAGTCCAGCATTGGTGTGGTGGCCTACCTCACCGCGGACCAGCAGAATTTGAATGCAGGCGGCGCAGTGGGGGACACCTACGACGGCATCGAGGACATCACAGGCTCTGGCCACGATGACTTCATTACCGGCAATACCGGCAGCAATTCGCTTGCTGGAGGTGCAGGTAATGACACACTCGACGGTGGTTCCGGTGCAGGTGCGCCTGACAAATTCAATGGCGGCAGCGGTGAAGACACGGTCACCTACGTCAATGCGTCAGGGCCGGTCGCCCTGAGTTTGATCTCTGGCGGCACCGTGGGCGACGCCAATGGCGATGAGGTTGTGGCTATCGAAAACGTCACCGGGTCCAAATTTGCCGACAACATTGAAGGTGACAGCGGCGTGAACCTCATTTTTGGCGGTGGTGAGAGCGACACCATCAAGGGCGGCGGTGCGTCTGATCTCTTGTACGGCGGTGATGGAGATGACCTCTTAAGCAACATACCCACGCTGGGTTCGACGCAATCGTTTTTTGGCGGCGACGGCATTACCGATACCGGCACTGGCGATGCGGTCAGCTTTGAAGGCCTGGATAAATTCATCAATGCCAGCCTGATCTCGGGAGGTACGGTGCTTGAAACCAACGGTACAACACTGCTGGTTACGCTCAAGTTCGCCGGCATTGAAAACCTCATTGGGGGTAGTGTGGCCGATACCCTGGAAGGCGACGGGTTTGCCAACCTTCTGTCTGGCGGTGATGGCAATGACACCCTGATTGGTTTGGGTGGCAATGACATTTTGCTGGGCGGCAACGGTAATGATTTGCTTCAAGGCGGTGCCAACGCAGATAGCCACAACGGCGAAAGCGGCTATGACACCGTGAGCTATTCCAGCTGGACATCGACTACGCCCGCTAACCCAACCGGCCTGGAAATTGATCTGGCGGTGTCCAATGCAGGCGCTGGCGTGGGGCGCGGCAAGGGGGATGCCGCGGGTGATGGCTTTACCGGAATTGAGAAGGTGGTGGGCAGCCGCTACGGCGACATTTTTTATGCCTCGGTGGCGGGCACGCTGTTTGA
Organism: Hylemonella sp.; assembly: GCA_044376885.1. GTDB lineage: Bacteria > Pseudomonadota > Gammaproteobacteria > Burkholderiales > Burkholderiaceae_C > JBEIGE01. The sequence goes on from JBILKC010000006.1 coordinate 21,184, forward strand.
CAGTGGCGACGAGTCAGGCTCCAACTATGTGAACACTGTCAGTTATCAGGACGATGTTTATGGCATCACCTTGAATCTGGCCACTGGTGCAGTCACCAACACCTGGGGCTCTTCTGCAGGCTCGCTCATTCAGGGCGACAGTTTTAGCGATATTTCGGGAATCACGGGTTCGCTCAACCAGAAAAACACCCTGCTTGGTGACGATGCGGACAACGTCTTCACGGGCGGAAAACTAACGGATATCTTGTCAGGATTCAAAGGTGACGATACCCTCAATGGTGGCGAGGGCGACGATACCCTGGATGGTGGAGAGGGCAACGATGCCCTCAATGGTGGGGATGGCGACGACATCCTGCTCGGCGGTGTAGGCACGGACAGCCTCAATGGTGGCATAGGCACCAACACAGCTGACTACTCTTATGCGATTGGCAACGTCACGGTTGACTTGAGCATTTCAGTGGCTCAGACCGTGGCCCCCGGCGACGTTGACACCCTGAGCAACATTCAGAACATCAAGGGCAGTAACTTTACAACTGCATCCGATACATTGACCGGTAATGAACTTGCCAACCTCATCGATGGTGGATTTGGCAATGACAAGTTGTTCGGCAATAACGGTATCGACACGCTGATCGGTGGCAAGGGGGACGACACGCTGGTCGGCGGTGCAGGTGCAGACATTTTGTGGGGCGGCCTGGCAGACAAATTGGTTGACGGCGTGGTCATACAAGACCCAGACACGGCCGATGTGAACAACACCGTCAGCTATGAGGATTCATTACTGGAGGGCGTGACGGCCAGCTTGGCCGTTCAACGTGGCCAAAGTTTTGCCGGCAACACCGGCCATGCACAAGGTGACGTTTACTACAATATCCGCTCGCTGATCGGCTCCGGTTTCGACGATAACCTGATTGGCGACGACTTTGACAACGGCCTGAACGGCGCTGATGGCAACGACCAACTCACTGGCGCCAAGGGCAACGACACCCTGATCGGCGGAAATGGCAACGACATCCTCTTGGGCGGGGAGGGCGTCGACATCCTCGATGGCGGCAATGGCAACGACACCCTCTTTGGTGGGGATCAAAACGACATCCTTTCTGGAGGTGACGGCAACGACGAGCTCTGGGGCGGGGACGGGATAAATGACCTGGATGGGGGTAAAGGCAACGACCTGTTTGTTGCTGGCTCTGGTGCCGATAAGTTTGTTGGGGGTTCAGATGTTGGTGGTTTAGATATCGACACCGTCAGTTACAGCCAAATAACGGGATCTGCGGGCCTTACCATCAACCTGGTGGACGGTTCCGGTACGGACCAGGCCGCAGGCGACACCTTCACGGGTATCGAGAGCGTGATCGGCACCACAGGCGACGATATATTTGTGGCCAGTACCAATGCCATTTTCTACCAGGGTGGTGATGCTGACGATGGCGACACGGTCAGCTTTGATTTGGTTGGTGCAGTGACCGCCTCGCTCCTGAAGAGCCCAGATCCAGACGCCGCGATTTACGGAACTGGTACCTCGGGCTCTGTGACCGGTGCCACGTTTGACGGCATCCGTAACCTCGTGGGTTCCCAGTCTGACGATGTCTTGACCGGTAACCGCGATGCCAACAGCCTATCGGGCGGTCTGGGTAACGATACCTTCTACGGCATGGCAAACAACAGTGGCAACGACTTCTACGATGGTGGAGGAGGCACAGGGGACACCCTCAGTTACGAAAAAGTGAATTCAGCTTACTCCGTGGTCCTGGACCTGGAGGCTGGCACAGCCAAAATCTTCGTCAATGGTTTGTTGTCTCAAACCGATACGTTTATCAACATTGAAAACCTGAAAGGCAATGATGGTGGCGGTAAAGGCAACAGTGATGAAGCCCTTGCCCAGAGTGGCGATGGCGGCACCTTCAATGGCGATTCCAAGGCCAACACGCTGACCGCAGCCAATACCAACGACCTGCTGGATGGTAAAGGCAATAATGATACGCTGAGGGGTCTGGGCGGTGATGACATATTAACGGGTGGTTCCGGCGGTGACGAATTAAGGGGTGGTTCCGGCAACGACACGCTTTACGCTGGTACAGGCCAGGGCTTGGGTGGTGACAGCACTGACACGGATACCTTGATGGGCGGCAGTGGTAATGACCTTCTGTACGGGGGTGCCCAGGGCAACACGATCCTGT
>JBILKC010000139.1:0-7465 GCA_044376885.1 Hylemonella sp.
TCCCACCGTGAGCTCTCAGGTGCAAGACCTCCAGCCCACCGATCCGGCCGACAGCGTGGGCACCTTTGTCGAATTGCAGTCTGCGACGCCCAGCAGTGGTGCAAGTGTGAGCGCAGAGGATGCGCGCCGTCTCGCCCAGGACAAATTTTTGACCGATCTTGCCGCGGCTGCAGCGCGTCCGGCAACCGGCGCGGACACAGGTGCCAGCTGCAACGCCACTGCCTTGGCTGCCCGAATTGCCCAGGCCTACAAGCCCACCAGTGGCACGGCGGTGCGAATTGAGCTGACCGCTTGCGAGCTCAATTTGCTACCCACCATCCCTGGCGTCAAAGGCGTGTTTGCCGATATCCCTCTGGGAACGACATCCGCGGCGACCAGCGCTACGCTGAGCGCGATTAACCAGGCGGTGATCGATGGCTTTGATGGTGCCGTTGCATGGCCCACTTACACCGTGGGCACCAGCAAGCTCAATGCCAATGGCACGGGTTCGGTGATTGCGGTGCTGGATACTGGCGTGGAGGACCGGCATCCGGCATTCAGCGGGAACGGTAAAGTGCTGCCCGGCGCATGCTTTTCCACCCCGTCTGGTGGTGGCTTGGGCTTTTGCCCCAATGGTGCAACCACTGACACCACCAGCGCGAATGCCGGACGCAGCTGTGTTGACAAGCTCGGACCGGCCAACGGCACGCAGGCCTTGGCGGGTGGCTGCGGCCACGGCACCAGTATGGCCGCCACCGCCGCCATGGCCTATGCAGGCGCTGCGGGTTCCGCAGGCGGCGTCGCCAAGGCTGCTTCTATCTTGCCAGTGCAAGTCTTCAACGGCAGCAACAGTGGCGGCAAGGTCAGTGTTTCTGCCAATGCCGGTGACTTGTTGGCCGGCATCGAGTGGGTGACCACGCAAGCCAAGGCGCGTCTGGCCGCAGGCCAGTCACCCATCGTGGCACTCAACATGAGTTTAGGTGGCGGCAGCTACACCTCGGCCTGCGACAGCCAATATGTGGGCAGCCTGTTTTACACCGCATTTGAGAATTTGCGCGCCCAGGGCGTGATTCCCGTGGTAGCGGCGGGTAATGCCTACAACACGTCGGCCATTTCGTTTCCCGCCTGCGTGAGTAACACCGTCAGCGTCGCGGCGGCAAAACTTGGAGGTGCAGCGCCTGCGTCTTACACCAACTTCAGCGCGCAGGTCAAACTGTTTGGGATTGGTGGTGATGTTGACGCCAAATACAGCATGCCCACCCCCTGCGCAACCGCCAGCGAGGGCTTTGAGTGCTGGGGCGCTGGAGCGGGCACTTCACCGGCCACGGCCATGGTCTCCGGCGCGGTCGCAGTGCTGCGCAGTCTCAAGCCGTCAGCCAGCCTGGCCGCAGTGGAAGCTGCGCTGCTGACCAGTGACAAATCGGTGACGCTTAATGGCCTGACCCGACCGCTGTTGCGTACCTCCAAGGCGGGCGCGCAGTTGCTCGGCGTGGCAGGCATTGACACCGCACCGCCCGTGGTTGTTCCACCGCCCGTGGCTGTGGGGAACCCGGGAACCGGTGGAGGCTCGAGTGTTCAGCCTCAGTTGACGCGAATTTGCGTCTACAGTCTGCCTAACTACACAGGCAATCGTGCCTGTGGGGTCTTCGCCAAGGGCGAGTCCTTTTCGTTCGCCGGATACTGGAAGATCGCTTCGCTGCGCTTTTTTGCCTACGACTTTGACAGCCCCACGGGTACTACGTCTCTGGTCGCCACACCTTTTCCCACGTTGACGCTCTATGACACCTTCTCGCGGCGTGTACGCAATACATCGTCGGGCATCACGGTGTCCGCAGATTCTCCAGATTTGACCGCTGTTCTGCCCTCCAAAGGCCAGGTCCGCATGGTCAGCTTCCAGTGGGCGGCAAACTGATGGCGATCTTGCCATGGCCTGCGGTGTGGGCCAGACCTTGGGCGCTAATGGCATCAATGGCGATGGCACCCATTGCCTGGTCACAGGATGTCCCTACGGGCAGACCGGAGAGCGGAAATGTACTCTGGGCTTCGGCCCAGGACACGACAAGTCCCGCCGCGCCCGCCCCAACTTCGCAAGCAACACCCTCCACGGATGCCGCCCCAACCCTGCCCAGCACCAAGGCAGGCCTGCGGCTGGGTGTGTCCACCGGCTACACCCACTACCGCGAGCCTGAGATGCAGCTGGCTGGCCCCAACCTGGGGCTGCAATTGGAGTGGGCGCAACCCTTGGGGCAGGCGCACTGGGTTCTGCAGGCGTACGGCTTGCTATCAGCACCCAACTACAGCAGCCCAGTCAGCGGCACCATAGACCGACGCACCACGCGTGAGACCGTTTGGCGGGCACTCTACAGCAGCAGCGAGCCGGCCACCGCCTTGCAGGGCCGCTGGGAGGGTGGGCTTGAGTTGCAAACCTATTACAACGATCTGCGGGGCACCACCACTGCGAGCCATGTGGGCTACGAGCGCGAACGTTATGGCTTGTGGGCCTTGCTGGCCTACAAAGCGCCGGTGGCCCATGCGCAGGCCTTAGGCGCGCAGCGTTGGCGGCTGGAAGCGGCGGTGCTGTTGCAAGGCGTGGCGGTGTCGTATTTGTCCCAGGTGTCGGCCTCGTACAGCGATGCGGTGAACCGTCAAAACCGGGGCTTGTCTTTGCGTGCGGAGCGCAGCTACCGCTATGCGGCCGGAGAATTCACGCCCTACCTCAGCGTCAGCTGGGTGGGCGACTCCGACGTGCAGCGCCAAACCAACTACACCGTGATGGAGCCTGCCAATACCACCTGGCAGCTTGGCGTTAAGTGGTTCTGGGATTAGTGTTGGGCGCGAACGGTACAAAACCCTTATTTTTTTGGTGCCGGAGAGATGAATCTAACACCCGACCTTCTCATTACGAATGTGCTTTCATGAAGTGAAGGGAACAATCCAGAGAAGTCGGCATCAATTAAATCAACGACTTTCATGCATTTTAGCAGTTTGCTTCATCGCCAATTGATGTGGATTTTTGTGTCCGTTGTGCCGCCAGTGTGCCAGGGAAAACCAACTAAATTGCCCAATTTGGGGCTTGTAGTTAAGCCGGACTCGCTTCCAAAACCCGCGTATTTCGCCTCTCGTATAATTGAAAACTGTCAAAAAGACATAAGCCGATGTAGCTCAGTTGGTAGAGCAACTCACTCGTAACGAGTAGGTCACCAGTTCGATTCCGGTCATCGGCACCAGTTTAAAAAAAGGGCTTTAGTTCAACACTAAGGCCCTTTTTTCTTGGGCTTGAGTCCAATGCCTCCACAGAGGCAAAACCAGGCGGCTCGCTATGCACGAAGTTTTTTAGCAGTCATAAATCCTGACACCTGCGGTTAGAGTTCATTCGTCGATCAAATTGTTTGCCATCGAACGACCAGATCAGACGCCACCGTGCAACGCGGCGGGCTGCAAGAACAATCCAACACCCTGATTCATTCTTCTTTTGTCATGGTATCAAAGCCAGGGCGAGCCGCCGCATTGCGCATTCCAACTTGATGAACTTTCCAGGAGTAATGCAATGGCTTCAGCCCCAACCACCAAGATCGGAAACGGTCAACTGCCTACCGGCTTTGTCAGTCCGTTTAAACGTGTACCCATGCAGGGCACCCATGACGATATGCTGGCCTGCGCAGCAACCCTGTGCGGCAAGTCCATGGAGGACGTGAAGAAAATGGCCATCACATTGGGCATGCGTGCCAACGGTCCGTTTTACATGGACGAGAGTTTGTTTCGCAAGATACTTTTCAACCTCAGTGATCTTGCGTGCAGTGACTACAGAGACTTTACGAAAGTGGATGCATTGCCCAACGTGGCCGTGCTCTGTGGGGCATTCTCGAAGTTTGATGAGAGCTGCCGCCACGTTGTGTTCCATCATGTCAAGGGCACTGACAAATTTACGAGCTTCAGTTATTTACTCGACCCCGCCCCATGGGTGGACAGCAAGTTCCACATCACCACAGACTTCAGCGAATTCAGCCTTGAACCGCAAGCCTGGTTCATGGAGATAACGCAGAGAAGCAACCCAGCCGGTAAGTCGAAGTAAGGGAGTGGCTGCATGAGCACCCGAACCATTGCACTACGTCCCTTGCGTGATCTGCTGGCGCGGTTGCCTATGCTGCCAGTCACAGCCGCAAAGGAGATTGATTACCCAGCCGCTGACGCACGGCTGCTCGTAAACATTCAAAACGATGCAGAAACCACTATCCAGACCATTCACCGGGGTATCGCTGTCATTGGTGACCTGTTGAGTCACAGCGCGGTGCCCATCGAGGATGGCACGATTTCAGCAGACTCAGTGGAGTCGTTGGGCTACCTGCTATCCGAACTGGGCGACGGAGCAGCAGCCTTGATGACGCTGGCAGCTATGTGCAGGCACGAAACTTCGGACTGGGTGAGTCCTTGTGTCAGGGGGAACGTATGAATCCATCTGTGCGTTTAAACGCCGTAGGGTTACCAATCGACTTTGAATCAGAGTACGTGAGACAAGGACAGGAGGATGACAACTCCTGCCTCTTTGCAGTCATTGGGATGGTTGCTGGGTGCACGGCACACGAGGTAAGGGCAGTCGCGGTTGCGAACGATCACATACCGGAGCATGGCCCGTACAACGTTGTTGACGACGGAAGTCTGGCCGCGTTCTTGGCGGCGCATCACCAATGGGTCGCGTCGGTCTGGAAAGAATGCAGTGCGACTTACCAGATAAAAAGTGATGTTGCCATCCTGCTCATAGATGTAACGGAGAAGTTCCCCGGCCGACATGTCTTGTTTGCCCGGCAGCGTAATCGTGGCGGACAACCCAACGTGGAATACATCATTGATCCGGGCTACTGGGTTGAACCACATCGGCACATCCGCGCAATCAGCGACCACGAGTTGTCTTGGTACATCGCCTTGCACCCTATGGAGCAGTCGTCAGACTATTGAACCTATTAGTGGACTAACCAACACAAGCCATGGCCTAACCGCCATGGCTTTTTGCATTTGGGGCTCCGATTCCGGTGCTCGGTTAACTTCAAAACGGAGAACAGAAATGAAAGTCAATAAGACTCTAGACCCGACCAGTGACTCGAAAGAGCATGCACCACCGTCAGACATCAGTGTTCCGTTGTTTCAAATGGGTCGCATTGTTGCCACTCCCGGCGCACTGACTCTGTTGGGGCAGTACGGAATACCTGCAATGGCATTGCTCCAGCGGCACGTCAGGGGTGACTGGGGTGATTTGGGTCGCGATGACCGCAAGGCAAATGACGATGCGGTCCATGACGGTGGCAGGATATTTTCGTCTTACCTATTGAACCGCGACAAGGTATGGGTCATAACCGAGGCCACTGGAGACGATGGCGTTACCCGCGCAAGTACGTGCATTTTGAAGCCCGAAGAGTACTGACATGCGCCTAAATCGTAGACACACCCTGCGGTTACTCAGCGCTACTGTCCTTGGAATCAGCCTTCCTGCCATGGCTTCCCCCTCGTCCGCAATCAGGATTATTGGAGTTGGCGATGCTGGTTGCAACATTGTCTTGGCAGCATGGTCTAGTGGGCTGCTTCAGGAAAATGAATATCGACCTGAGTTCGCTTGCGTAACTATGGGGCAGCAGAGTAGTCAGGCGATCAGCAAGGCCCAACGCCTCCACCCTGACAGTGCACCTATCGGGACAGTTCAGCTTGGGCGGCTGGGTTCTGGTGGCGATGTAGGCATTGCACGGGATGCTGCGCATAAACACCAAGATGGTCTTCGCTATCTGACCATTGGAGCTGAAATCGTTATCTTGGTCGCTGGTCTGGGTGGCGGGACTGGTAGCGGCGTATCCCCAATTCTGACCGCCATGGCTAAGGACACAGGTGCTCATACCTTGGCGGTAGTTGTCACACCATTCAACTGGGAAGGTCGCAACCCCACTGCCTTTGATGCAATCAAGGTCTTGCGTAGCCATTGCGATTACATGGTGGCCCTGTCCAATCAGGCTGCGGGCGACGCCATGGGTGACAACGCAACTCTTGAAGACGTCATCAAACATCTAGAACAAGACGGTGCAGACAGTATTTGGATGTTGATGAGGCTTGGCACCCGCTTCAGCAAGAACAACCAGAACCGTTTGCCATAAACGCGAATTCTGACTTTCAACGGCCACTGACCACTCAAGCAACGGCCAAGAAACCAGTCAAAACGCACTAGACAGCGCCGTCTACACGCTGGCTGGTGGCTTTGTGGCTTGCGCAGCTAAAAGCGCTCAGAACGTGACGCTAGCCGTCGCCGAAACACCCCCATCAAGTAACACCATGACAACTACTAAGACCATCAAAGATTCAAAAACTAAACCTGCATCATCCAAACAGGTCATTGCCTTCACGCAGGCCGCACGGTCAGAGTCCACCCGTCGCAGCTATGGACAGGACGTTCGTCATTTCAAGGAGCATTCAAAGGTTCCCGCGACACCTGAGATGGTGGCTGAATACTTGGCAAAGTTTGCAGGGGTCCTGTCGGTAGCAACCCTGCAGCACCGCCTGATTGCAATTAACCAAGCCCACACTGACAAGGGGTTCGATAGCCCTACGAGGGACAGACTGGTGAAGCGCACTATGCAGGGTATCCGCCGTACCTATGGAGTTGCACAGCGCCGCGTAAAGGCTTTGGTCAAAGATGACTTGCTGGAGCTATTGGTCATGGTTGCCAAACAGAAGCCGATGAAGGCTGCGCGTGATCGTGCTGTTCTTCTGGTCGGTTTCGCCGGAGCCTTCCGCCGTTCTGAACTGGTGGCTCTGGCAGTGGAGGACATCACGCCGCATGCCCACGGAATCGAATTGCTAATTCGTAGGTCAAAGACTGACCAAGAAGGGGAAGGCCGTACTGTCTTCGTGCCACTGGCTAAATCAGAAGAACGATGTCCAGTGAAGGCTCTGCAAGCGTGGCTTGAACTTGCTGGCATTGGTTCAGGACCGATTTTTCGGCGTATCAACCGGCATGACGGAATAGTTGGAGACGCTTCCCTGACTGGTCAATCCGTGGCGCTGATTCTGAAAGCAGCCGTCACCAGCTCAAAGGGCATCGACGCGGCAAAGATCGTATCTGGTCACTCGCTGAGGGCCGGCTTCGTGACAGAGGCCGCAACGGTGGGCATGCAGACCAGCACCATCATGGGCCAGACGGGACATAAAAGCCTGGAAATGGTGATGCGGTACATCCGGCCTGCGCAGAAGCGGCAGATACAAAGCCTTCTTTGAACATGGCTTGAATTTTGGATACCCGATACCGGCCGCTCGGGGCTACGAACTTCGTGCCCATTCTCGTCAATCGTGCATGCCTGTCGGAGGGGCGCGGAAGCCGGCAGTCAACAATTGACTGTGAGCACCCGGTCTGGGCCTATTCTGTTGAAAAACTCCCCAGAAATTTGGAACCAATCGAAGGTCTGCATGTCTTAGTTTTAGACGGAGGTGCAGGCCATGATGGGTCAGACAG
>JBILKC010000140.1:0-7371 GCA_044376885.1 Hylemonella sp.
CCTCAACACCAGCGACATGCATCCGTTTATTCACCCGCTGAGCGCAGCGGTGGATCCGGTGTGGCAAAGCCGCAGCGATTGGGAAATCTACAAAGGTTTTGCCAAAAGCTTTAGTGAGGTGTGCGTGGGTCACCTGGGAGTTGAGAAAGAAGTGGTGCTTTCACCCATCATGCACGACACCCCGGGCGAGATGGCGCAGGCCTTTGAAGTGAAGGAATGGAAAAAAGGCCAATGCGATCTGATCCCCGGAAAAACTGCGCCGCAGATCACGGTGGTGGAGCGCGACTACCCCAACACCTTCAAACGCTTTACGGCCCTGGGCCCCTTGCTCGACAAAATGGGCAATGGCGGAAAAGGCATCGGCTGGAAAACCGGAACCGAAGTGGAACAGCTTGGCCAGCTCAACGGCAAGACGCTGGAAGAGGGCGTGTCCAAAGGCATGCCGCGCATCGTGTCGGATATTGATGCGTGTGAGGTGATTCTGCAACTGGCCCCCGAGACCAACGGCCACGTAGCCGTGAAAGCCTGGGAGGCGCTGGGCAAGCAGACCGGCCGCGACCACACGCATTTGGCGCTGTACCGCGAAGACGAAAAAATCCGTTACCGCGACATACAAGCGCAGCCGCGCAAGATCATCAGCTCGCCCACCTGGAGCGGTATTGAGAGCGAGACCGTGAGCTACAACGCGGGCTACACCAATGTGCATGAGTACATTCCATGGCGCACGCTCACCGGCCGCCAGCAGTTCTACCAGGACCACCCCTGGATGATTGCCTTCGGTGAAGGCTTTGGCAGCTACCGTCCGCCCGTGGATTTGAAGACCACCAACAGCATCCACAACATCAAGCCCAACGGGAACAAAGAGATCCAGTTGAACTTCATCACCCCGCACCAGAAGTGGGGCATTCACAGTACCTACAGCGACAACCTGATGATGCTGACCCTGAACCGTGGCGGTACGGTGGTGTGGTTGAGCGAAGACGATGCCAAGAGCGCCGGCATTGTGGACAACGACTGGGTTGAGCTGTTCAATGTCAACGGCGCCGTGGCAGCACGCGCTGTGGTGAGTCAGCGCGTGAACAACGGAATGGTGATGATGTACCACTCGCAAGAGAAGATCATCAACACCCCCGGCTCCGAGATCACCGGCGTGCGCGGCGGCATCCACAACTCGGTCACCCGCATTGTTCTCAAGCCCACCCACATGATTGGCGGGTATGCGCAGCTGAGCTACGGCTTCAATTACTACGGAACCATTGGCACTAACCGCGATGAATTTGTCGTGGTGCGCAAGATGGACAAGGTCGACTGGCTCGACACCCCGGCTGACGATCATCTTGTTCGCGCCTATCAATCGCAAGGAGAGAACCCATGAAAATACGCGCGCAAATTGGCATGGTGCTGAACCTGGACAAGTGCATCGGTTGTCACACCTGTTCCGTCACCTGCAAAAACGTCTGGACCAACCGTCCGGGCGTGGAATACGCCTGGTTTAACAACGTGGAGACCAAGCCCGGCATTGGTTACCCCAAAGAGTGGGAAAACCAGGACAAGTGGAAAGGTGGCTGGGTCCGCAAGGCCGATGGCTCCATCGTGCCCAAGCAGGGTGGTAAGTGGTCGCTGCTCATGAAAATTTTCAGCAACCCCAACCTGCCGCAGATTGACGACTACTACGAGCCCTTCACTTTTGACTACGACCACCTGCAGTCTGCGCCCGAAATGAAGCACGCTCCCACGGCACGCCCCCGCTCGCTGATTACCGGCAAGCGCATGGAGAAGATTGAATGGGGTCCGAACTGGGAAGAAATCCTGGGTGGCGAATTCAGCAAACGCAGCAAGGACGCAAACTTGGCTGGTTTCGAACAAGCCCAAAAAGACATGATGGGCCAGTTTGAAAACACCTTCATGATGTACCTGCCGCGCCTGTGCGAGCACTGCCTGAACCCGGCCTGTGTGGCCTCGTGTCCTTCGGGCTCGATTTATAAGCGCGAAGAAGACGGCATTGTGCTGATCGATCAGGACAAGTGCCGTGGCTGGCGCATGTGCGTGAGCGGTTGCCCGTACAAGAAGATTTACTACAACTGGAAGAGCGGCAAGGCGGAGAAGTGTATTTTTTGCTACCCCCGCATCGAGGCCGGACAGCCCACGGTGTGCTCAGAGACTTGCGTAGGGCGCATCCGCTACCTGGGTGTGTTGCTCTATGACGCCGACCGCATTGCCGAAGCCGCAAGCACACCGAACGAGATCGATCTTTACCAGGCACAACTCGATTTGTTCCTGGATCCGAACGATCCGACCGTGATTGCACAGGCGCGCATTGACGGCATCCCGGATGCCTGGATGGCCGCTGCGCGTCAAAGCCCGGTCTACAAAATGGCAGTCGAGTGGAAAGTGGCCCTGCCACTGCACCCCGAGTACCGCACGCTGCCGATGGTCTGGTACGTGCCACCGCTTTCGCCCATCACCGCATCGGCCAACGCCGGTGCGCTCAGCCAGAACGGCGAGATCCCTGACGTGTCGCAGCTGCGCATTCCGGTCAAGTACCTGGCCAACCTGCTGACGGCGGGCGACACCGCACCCGTTGTGCGCGCCCTGGAGCGGATGCTGGCCATGCGTTCTTACCAGCGCACCAAGCATGTGGACGGTTTGATCAACCAGAAAGTGTTGGAGCAAGTGGGCTTGACCGCCGCCGAGGTGGAAGAGATGTACCGCTACATGGCCATTGCGAATTACGAAGACCGTTTCGTCATTCCAACCACCCACCGCGAATACGCCGAGAACACCTTCAACGTAAAGGGCGGCTGTGGCTTTACGTTTGGCAACGGCTGCTCTGAAGGCGAGACGACTACCAGCCTCTTCGGCAGCGAGAAGAAACGCACGATCCCTATCCGGATGGAGAACTAAGATGGCAATATTTACCTCGACCCCGGTGCAAGCGAAATTGACGCTGCGGGTGCTCGCGCACCTGCTGCGCTACCCCGATGGGGAGCTGCGTGGTCATATCCCCGAGTTGCAAAGAGCACTGCGTACCGAAGCAGCGCTGCCCGCCGCAAGGCTGATAGAACTGCAGGCTTTACTGCAACACCTGAGCACACAGTCGTCACTGGATCTAGAGTCAGAGTACGTGGAGCTGTTTGACCGGGGCCGCCGCACGGCGCTGCACCTCTTTGAGCATGTGCATGGCGATTCACGCGACCGCGGCCCCGCCATGGTGGACTTGATCCAGACCTACGAAAAAGCCGGCTTGTACCTCGGTGCCAGCGAGCTGCCGGACTACCTGCCCGTCGTGCTTGAATTTGCCTCTACCCAGCCGATGCCCCAAGCGCGGGAGTTCTTGGGCGAGATCGCCCACATTGTGCGGGTCATCTTCAGTGCCTTGCTCAAACGCGAGAGCCCCTACGCCAGCGTGCTGGCTGCGGTGCTGGAGCTAGCCGGTGAAAAAGCCGAGGCCGTGGCCGTAGCGCCCGAGCCCGAGATGGACGAAAGCTGGGCTGAGCCTGAAGTGTTCGGCGGTTGCTCCACCGAAGGTCAAGCCAAACCGGGCGCACCCCAACCTATCCATTTTGTGAAAAAGCCCACAACCACGTCTTTAGGAGAGCAGGTATGAATTCCTTGCACAACTTCCTTTTTGGTATCTACCCGTACATATGCCTCTCGGTGTTTCTGATGGGCAGCCTGGCGCGGTTTGACCGCGATCAGTACACCTGGAAAAGCGATTCTTCACAGCTCTTGCGCAAAGGTCAGCTCAAGTGGGGCAGCAATTTGTTCCACGGCGGCATCCTGTTCCTGTTCTTCGGGCACCTGTTTGGTCAACTCACTCCGCACTGGCTGTATGAAATCTTCGTGACCGCGTCGCAAAAGCAATTGCTGGCGGTGATTGCCGGTGGTGTGGCCGGGTTGCTGTGTTTTATCGGCTTGACGCTGCTTCTGCACCGCCGGATTTTTGATCCGCGCATTCGCCTGACCAGTCACCGTACAGACATTGCCATTCTGGTGATTTTGTGGATTCAGCTGACCATTGGCTTGGGCACCATACCGTCATCCTTCCACCATGTGTCTGATCCGCAAACCATGCTGCGCTTGGCTGAATACCTGCAAGGCATCGCTTTGCTCTCACCGAACACAGCTTTGGTTGCCGGTGTGGAATGGCACTTCCAGGTGCACATGCTGTTGGGCATGACGATCTTTCTGTTGTTCCCGTTTTCACGCCTTGTACATGTCTGGAGTGGTTTTGGAACTCTCGCCTATGTACTTCGTCCCTACCAGGTGGTTCGTAGCCACAGCATCGGGCTGAAAACCAGCACGCCGTCAAGTCAACACACGGCCAACCGTTAGGAGTACACCATGCAAGCAACATCAAGGGGTGGTTGTGGAAGCGGGAGTTGTGGATGTGGGGCAGCTGCCGCAGTTGAATTCCAACCGAACGAAGTTGGCGCGCAAGAAGCCCGGATGGCTGCGGACTCTGCTCCCATACCTGATTTGGCCCCGCCCGCCTTGCGGGCCCCTCCTTTACCTGCGCAGAGCCCACAGCCACCCGAGCTTCAAGCCTCCCGGCGCATCAACGGAATTACCCTTGTTGCTCCAGTAGGAGCCGAAGCCTATACCGACTGGATGGAACTTGCCCACACAGAGTTACTGCGCCAAGAGGCGGTGGCCTCCCGCTTGTTGCCCGCATCCACCGGTACAACCGCCCCCGAACTCACTGAGGCCGACCGGGCTGTTATCGAAGACATGGTCGACGCAGCCATTCGTACCCCTGAGCCCACGCCGCAAGAGTGCGAGCGCTTCTTTGAAGCCAACAAGGCTCAGTTTGTGGTGGGTCAGGCTTTGCATGTGCGTCATATTCTCTTTGCCGTCACACCAGGCGTAAATGTCCACGCGCTCACTGTCCATGCAGAAAAGGCTTTACTGAGCCTGCTCGGCAAAGATGTGCCTGTAGATCAGTTTGCACGCCTGGCCAGTGAGTTGTCTAACTGCCCTACTAGCACCCAGGGAGGTGATTTGGGCTGGATCGGCCCCAACGACTGCGCACCTGAACTGGCGAACGAACTCTTCTTCCAAAAAGATTCGCAGTGGGGCATGGGTGTGCACCCACGTCTAGTCCATTCCCGTTTTGGCTTTCACATTCTGGAAGTACTGAGGCGGCGTAAAGGGCAGCAGAAAACGTTTGAGGAAGTCAGTCAACGCATCACGGCACAGCTGACGCTGCAGTCACGCGCGAAGGCCTTACACCAGTACATGCGCTTGCTGGTGGGTCAGGCGCAAATTGAAGGGATCGAAATGGAAGGGGCGGACTCGCCTTTGGTGCAATGAAGGACGCTGCTGCCCCGGATGAACTCTTGCAGCGGCTGCGGCATTTCCATTCGGACTACTTTCCGTTGCACCAGCAACGGTTTCAGGATCTGGTGACCCAAGGGCAGCATCCCAAGACACTTTTCATCGGTTGCTCTGATTCGCGCCTTGTTCCCTACCTGCTGACTGGCGCCGGTCCCGGCGAGTTGTTCATTGTCCGCAACGTGGGCGCATTCGTTCCACCTTATGACCAGTCACATGGCTTGCACGGCACCATGGCGGCCATCGAGTTCGCGGTGTTGAGCTTGAAAGTTGAGCGCATCATTGTGTGTGGCCATAGCCATTGCGGTGCCATACGCGTGGCCTACGAAGGCGCGCCAGAGGAGGCGATTGCACTCAAGTCGTGGCTGCGTCTGGTGCAGGATGCGTTGTTGCCGGTGCAGCCTGGTCCGGAAGCACTTTGTCGCACGGAGCAACGCTCAGTCGTATTGCAACTGGAGCGATTGATGGCATACCCGATGGTCCGTCGCGAAGTCGAGGCCGGAAACCTGACACTGCATGGCTGGCACTATGTGATCGAAGACGGGGAAATTCATATCTTTGATGTCCAGCAAGGGCGGTTTGTACCTGCTTCTGAAGCGACTAACAGCGGCACTGGTCCCTACCAGCCCTATGTGGAAAACGATGGACAGATATTTTCGTTTTGACGCATGCGAACTGAAACTAGACTCGGCCAGTGAATAGCCAAAACGAAACCGTTGCCCTCGCGACTGCGTTGATGCAGTCACGTCAAACCATATTGCCAAAGCGATTGCTGGAGCCCGGCCCGGACGCGCAACAATTCCAGCTCCTGTTAGAGGCCGCGGCCAGTGCACCTGACCACGGCCAATTGCTGCCATGGCGTTTTGTCCTGGTGCCCCAAAATGCCCGCGGACGATTGGCGGCAGTCTTTGTGGCCGCCCTTCAGCAGCGCGATTCGCGGGCGAGTGCCGAGCAACTTGCGCTGGCCGGTGAGAAAGCCTATCGCGCTCCTTTGCTGCTGCTTGTGGTGGTCGATGCAGAAAAGGGCGACGCAAGCATCCCGCTGCAGGAGCGCATTATTTCCGCTGGGTGCGCAATACAAAACATACTGCTGATGGCGGCCGCTATGGGATTTGGATCTGCACTGACCAGTGGCAAAGCGCTAGGTGCTGATCAATTGAGGACGCTCTTCGGACTGAGCCCTTCAGAGCAGGCTCTGTGTTTCATCAGTGTGGGTACAGCGGCATCCCAAAAACCGGCGCGCTTGCGTCCCGTCCCTGGCGACTTTCTCAGTGGCTTGCCCAGTGCATGACGCTCCCTATCTTTTCGAATGAAGGATCTACCTTGCAAATTGACAATTTCAACGACCTGCTACGGGCCACCCGCTACCAGCCACTACCGCAGCGTCTGCTCTTTGTGTTCGCTGCAGCGGAATTGCCGGCAGACAGCACGGCGAAACAAACGGCAGATTTTGCTGCTGGACTGGGCGGAGCACTGACACCATTGATGTGTGTCGACAAAAGTCCACAGGAGTTGGACTCTTTTTCGGCCTTGTGCCAAGAAGCAAAGCAGTTTGAACAGCCCTGGGGCATGGTGTTTGCCGCAGCGCTTTCCGGATCACCCGGACATCCGCCCGATGACCACGCCGTCGAGCTTGCACTGCAGCGCATGGTGCAAGACATCAAACAAGGCCAATTTGGCACTTACATCCCGTTTGACCTCAGAGGAGACCCGGTTCTACTCGGTTAGCGGAGCAGATTGTGGCTTCCGGGTTCAGGACATTCTTCAATGTCCGCAGTTTGGCCCGAAACGGAAACGTTGAAACGCGTGACGGTGGACAGCTAACAGCCTCAAGGGGCCGGTGACATTTTTTCTCGTCGGCACAGAAAGTACAGAATCGAACGACCCGTAAGCTGACCTTGGCCAGTGACTGCATATGGCCGATTCTGTTGAAAAACTCGTTTTGAATCTCTGACTTGCAGGACGCCTCATGCTTGTCAGTGGATTTTTCATCGCTCGCAAAAATTTTTTGTCGCTGCGCCCGTCGCCCACATCACT
>JBILKC010000007.1:0-22676 GCA_044376885.1 Hylemonella sp.
CACCTTGCGCTTCAGGGGTCGGGAGATCACGCACCAAGAGATAGGCTTGGCATTGCTTAATCGCATGCGGGACGATCTGGCGGATTTAATTATTGTTGAGCAGTTTCCCAAGCTCGAAGGCCGGCAAATGGTCATGATGATCGCGCCGGGCAAGAAGAAAAGCGGTGGTGGGGGCAGTGTTGCAACCAAACCTGCTGCGGAGACTGCATGATTTTTTCAAAAGGTTTTTGACTTTTTGAAAATGAAAGGTGTGAGCTAACCCTTTCCGCGCAGGTGGAAAGTAGGTAACTCGCATCACAAGTGGCTCGGGGCCAACAAGGCTGGAATAGGTTTTCCAGACGCCTCACGAGCACAACGTAGAAGGAGCATGAAAATGCCCAAAATGAAGACCAAGAGCGCAGCGAAAAAACGCTTTCGCGTTCGTCCCGGTGGAACCGTTAAGCGCGGCCAAGCTTTCAAACGTCACATCCTGACCAAGAAAACCACCAAAAATAAACGCCATTTGCGCGGACCAACCGGTGTCCATGAGACCAATATGGGTCACATGGCGCAGATGTTGCCCGGCATGGGTATTTAATTAACGACGAACAAGGAGTAATCACATGCCTCGCGTCAAACGTGGTGTAACGGCTCGCGCCCGCCACAAAAAAGTTCTAGCCCTTGCAAAAGGTTTCCGTGGTCGTCGCGGTAATGTCTTCCGTATTGCTAAAGAAGCGGTAATGAAGGCTGGGCAATATGCCTACCGTGACCGCCGCACTAAAAAGCGTGTTTTCCGCCAGTTGTGGATTGCCCGAATCAACGCTGCTGCACGTCAGTGCGGACTGACATACAGCCAGTTCGCAAACGGCCTGAAGAAAGCCAATATTGAGATCGACCGCAAGGTTTTGTCCGATATTGCCATTCACGACATGGCCGCTTTTGCCGGAATTGTGGAGCAGGTCAAGGCCAAGCTTGCAGCTTGACTTTCATGTCCGATTGTTACTGTTTTAATAGCTATCGAACCACTGAACAAAAGGGCTGGAGCTAGTCATTAGCTTTAGCCCTTTTTAATTCCCTGGAATCAACGGATACGAACATGAACGAGTTGGATGGTCTGCTAGACCGGGCGAAATCTTCTTTTTCCCAAGCCAGGACCCCGGCTGAACTGGAGAACGCTAAGGCACTTTTTCTGGGTAAGTCAGGCAGTATTACCGAGCTCATGAAGGGCCTGGCGGCTTTGAGCGTTGACGAAAAAAAGTTGCGTGGTGCGGCGATCAACCAGGTCAAGCAAGCCATCGAGGCTGAGCTTAATGTTTGCAGACAAGCGTTGCAGGATCAAGAGTTACATAGGCAACTCCAGTCTGAAGCCCTCGATGTGACCTTGCCAGGGCGGCAGCGAGGGCAGGGAGGTTTGCACCCCGTGTCTTTAACGCTGGAGCGCATTGAGGCCATCTTTGGTTCTATGGGGTTTGAAGTGGCTCAGGGCCCCGAAATTGAGACTGACTGGTTCAATTTCACGGCATTGAATACGCCGGAAGATCATCCTGCACGTTCCATGCACGACACCTTCTATGTTGAAGGCGGTTCTGACAACGCGCCCAATCTATTGCGCACGCACACCAGTCCCATGCAAATACGACATGCGGTTCAGCATGTCAAAAGGCATGCAGAACAAATCAATGCCGGAAAGGGTATGCCTGAGATTCGTGTCATCGCGCCGGGCCGCACCTACCGGGTCGACAGTGATGCCACTCATTCGCCCATGTTTCACCAGTGCGAAGGTCTGTGGGTGGGTGAGAACGTCAGTTTCAAGGATCTCAAATTCGTTTTTACGGATTTTTGTCGTACCTTCTTCGAGAGCGATGATCTGGTGTTGCGTTTTCGACCCAGCTTTTTCCCGTTTACTGAACCCAGTGCTGAAATTGATATTCAGTTTTCAAGCGGTCCATTGGCGGGACGATGGCTTGAGGTGGCCGGGTCAGGTCAGGTACACCCGACTGTGATTCGCAATATGGGGCTCAACCCCGAAACCTATATTGGCTTTGCCTTTGGCATGGGGCCTGATCGGTTGACCATGCTGCGGTACGGCATCAATGACTTGCGCTTGTTCTTTGACGGCGACATTCGGTTTTTGTCGCAATTTCAATGACCCACATCACCCTTGAGCAGCACTTAGTGCACCACACAGAAGCGTGACATGAAATTTCCTGAATCCTGGTTGCGCGAGTTCTGCAACCCCTCTCTCAGCACTCAACAGCTGGCCGACACACTCACTATGGCCGGGCTGGAGGTTGAGGAGCTGCAGCCGGTTGCGCCGTCGTTTAGCCATGTGGTGGTGGGCGAAATCAAAGCCATCTCGCAGCACCCCAATGCCGACCGTTTGCGTATTTGTCAGGTGGACGTAGGCCAAACTGCTTTGCTCAACATCGTTTGTGGCGCACCCAATGCCCGCGTGGGAATCAAAGTGCCATGCGCACTGGTGGGCGCTGTATTGCCACCCGGAGAAGATGGCAAGCCCTTTGTGATCAAGCTGGGCAAGATTCGCGGCACAGAAAGCCAAGGCATGCTGTGTTCCGCTCAAGAACTGAAAATTTCACAGGATCAGGGTGGCTTGCTTGAGCTGGCTGGCACAGCCCAGCTGGGCCAGAATATTCGCGAACATCTGCAACTCGATGACACGCTTTTCACACTCAAACTCACACCCAATCTGGCGCATTGCCTGAGTATTTACGGCGTAGCCCGTGAAGTTGCTGCACTCACGGGCTCGCCACTCAAAAGTTCGGATTTCCCCGCTGTTGAGGTTGGAACGCAAGAGATCCTGGCGGTCAAGGTCAGCGCAGCGGATTTGTGTGGCCGTTTTTCGGGTCGCGTGATGCGACACCTCAATGCAAAGGCCACTACGCCAGCGTGGATGGTGGATAGACTCGCCCGTTGCGGTCAGCGCAGCGTCACCGCACTGGTGGATATTTCCAACTATGTGATGTTCGAACTCGGGCGGCCTTCACACATCTTTGACCTCGACAAAATTCACGGTGGGTTGGACGTCCGCTGGGCCAAGCGCGGGGAAGAGCTCAAGCTGTTGAATGGCACTACTGTCACCCTAGACGACAAGGTCGGTGTCATTGCCGATGAAAGCCAGGTTGAATCACTTGCCGGAATCATGGGGGGCGACGCCACCGCCGTGTCAGACAGCACTTGCCATATCTATCTGGAGGCTGCATTTTGGTGGCCCAAAGCCATTGCCGGCCGTTCGCGCAGATTCAATTTTTCCACTGATGCGGGCCATCGCTTTGAGCGGGGTGTTGACCCCGGCCAGACCGTCGAGCACATTGAACGCATCACCAAGCTTATTCTTGACATTTGTGGAACACCCCAGACCGTTTGCGGTCCCGTCAATGACCTCAAGGCCAATATGCCTGAGTCAAAGCCCGTGACCTTGCGTGTTGCCAGAGCCTCTCGCGTGTTGGGTATGCCCGTTACGCTGGCGCAATGTGCAGATGCCTTGGGTCGCTTAGGTTTGCCTCTGACGTCCACGTCTGCAGGGCTTGACACATCAGGTCAGCCAAACGGTCAGCACCTTGATCTGGGTTCGATCACAGTTACACCCCCTTCCTGGCGGTTTGACCTGCAAATTGAAGAGGATCTGATTGAGGAAGTCGCGCGTATGGTGGGTTATGACCACCTGCCTCATACACCTCCCCTGGGGCCGATCACGGCCAAGATCAAGGCAGAGTCTGAACGCAGTCCGTTTACGGTCAGGCGTGCCTTGGCTGCATTGGGCTACCAGGAAACAATCAATTTCAGTTTTTGCGAAGCCCGCTGGGAGCATGAGCTTGCCGGAAACCCCCATCCGATCCAACTGCTCAACCCGATTGCAAGCCAAATGAGTGTCATGCGCTCGTCCTTGCTGGGTTCTTTGCTACAGGTTTTGAAGTTCAACCTGGATCGTAAAGCCAGTCGGGTCAGGGTATTCGAGTTGGGGCGGGTATTTTTACGTGAAGCATCAGTGCAAAACACAGACACCACGGTGCAGGGCTTTGACCAGCCCATGCGCGTGGCTGGCATGGCCTGCGGCAGTTTGGATGAACTGCAGTGGGGTCGTAAAGATCGACCCGTTGATTTCTTTGATGTCAAAGGCGATGTTGAGGCTTTGCTGGCCCCGCTGGTGGCTGAATTTGAACCTGCTGAGCACCCCGCCATGCACCCTGGTCGCTGCGCCCGTGTGGTGATTGGTGGAAGTCCTGTGGGTTTTGTTGGCGAGCTGCATCCCAAATGGCGGCAGTGCTACGGGTTAACCCAGAACCCTGTGATGTTTGAGCTGAAACTCGATGTGGTTCTGCTTCGTCAGGTGCCAGTGTTCAGCCCGGTGGCCAAGTTTCAGCCCGTTGAGCGCGACATATCGGTCATTGTTGCTGAGTCGGTAAGCCACGATCGCTTGATGCAAGCCATTTTGGCTGCACCCACGCAAGGCATGGTCAAAAGTGCTGCCCTGTTTGATGTTTTTCGTCCTAAAACAAGCGTTGCCGATGCAAACACGGTGGCCTTGGGTCCGGACGAGAAAAGTCTTACGGTCCGCCTCACCCTCAACAGTGATGACGCCACTCTGACCGAGATCCAAATCGAGCCTGCCATTGCCGCTGTGCTGGCACAACTCCAAAGTGATGTGGGTGCGCGCCAGCGGACCTGACTCAATACTCCCAAGGTTTAGACTCATGGAAATTTCTCTGGACAGCATTGAATCCCCTGCTTTGACGAAGGCCCAGCTTGCCGAACTCCTGTTTGAGCAAATTGGCATGAACAAGCGTGAATCCAAGGACATGATTGACGCGTTTTTTGACCTGATTGCGGGTCGTCTGGTCGATGGTCAGGACATCAAAATATCCGGTTTCGGTAATTTTCAGATCCGTACCAAAGCTCCCAGGCCAGGCCGAAACCCTCGCACGGGTGAAGCCATACCCATCAAGGCTCGAAGAGTGGTGACTTTTCATGCCAGCCATAAACTCAAAGAGCAAATTCAGGATCAGGGTATGCCAAGCCAGCCCTGAGCAAATTTTCTAGGCTTTGACGCCACGGATAAAAAGAACCTTTGCATCAAAACTAAACCTAGAGTAACCTTGGCACTTTCACTCCTATCACATTGATTTCAATGGAGAAAGCTCTCCCTCCCATACCGACAAAACGCTATTTCACGATCGGTGAAGTTGGTGATTTATGTGGCGTCAAGCCGCATGTGCTGCGCTATTGGGAGCAGGAGTTCGTTCAGTTACGACCCATGAAACGGCGCGGTAACCGCCGCTATTACCAGCACCAAGAGGTACTGATGATTCGCCGGATACGTGATCTGCTTTATGACCAAGGTTTCACAATCACGGGTGCTCGCAACAAAATGCAGGAGTTGTTGCAAGCAGAACGGGACATCAGGCGCAATGGCGATGTCCCCCTTGAGGGTACAGATGCTCTGGAAATGGCGGGTTCAAGGTTGGATGATTTTGAAGATATCTTGCCGATGGATGGAGACTCGGTTAATTCAGAAACCTTGCATCAAGTTCGTCGCGAGCTATTTGAGATCAGGGATCTGTTGACTGCTGCCTAGTCGGGTTGATCTCCATTCCTGACTTCCATTTTTGCCCCGAACACACTCTATAATCTGACCCTTCGGTGTGTGGCGCAGCCTGGTAGCGCACTTGCATGGGGTGCAAGGGGTCGAAGGTTCGAATCCTTTCACACCGACCATATGAATCAAGGACTTAGAGTAGAAATGCTCTAAGTCCTTTCTTCTTGGTGGCTCCAAAAACATCTATTGTCCCAACCGTTGTCCCAACCGCGAGAAAAGCTGGAGATTGCGTAGTAGCGTACATTTGCTATGGTTTTGATAGCTGCTTACGCACGTTCTACGGAGGCTAGCGGCCTATTTGGCATATAAAAGTGCTGCGCAAGGGTTTGATCAGCTACCGCGAGGGCTTTAGACATTGACGAACCTTCGGCGCTCGATGCGTATCAGTGACCTCCACCAGCGCGGTCATGCCGGGCGCGTTGCCTGCTGAATGGCGCTTTGCGCTGGTGGCAGCGTACCCAACATCACCGCTTTCCATTTTCGTGAGTCTGTAGCTTTGGTCAGTGGCCAATGCGGAGTACCGCAATGGCCAGGCACCACGAAGCTGTCGCGTGGCGTTGGCCAGCAGCGCGGTCATGCTGGGCGGCCTGTTTTTTTGATGGAGCTGCGCTGCGCGCTGTGGGCCAGTCCACCCAGCATCACCGCTTTCGGTTTGCCAGCGCTGTTGTGTCAGTCAGTGCGCGGCGCTGGTGCGCCCCGCACAGGTTCAGGGGAGGTACATCGCCAGTGCTTCGCAAGTGTTGGTCAGTGCGCTGTGGCGCAGATATGGCCTCGGCTCGCTGGCGCATCGTGCTGGATCAGCCATCGCCTGCGGCTCGGCCTGGATGCCGTGGTGTTCGTGGCAGTTGTGGCACACGCCCGCTACGGCCACCCGCTTCGCTTTTACATAACGCCGCATTGCCCTCAGTGCCCGCCAGTCGCTACGCTAAAGCTCCGCTTGGTGCCGGTCACCGCTTCGCGCCCTTCGGGTGAAGGCAACAGGCGTTATGCAAAGTGGACTTCGCTGGAGTCGGTCGCACAGCCGTCGGCGCTTCCCGGTCGTTGGCACGCCCTACGCGCCGCCGTCTGCGCGCCCTTGTGGCTGTCGTGGCACCGTGGCATTGGTCAGGCGCTGCGCGCTGTGTGGCTGGTCAGTGGCCTGCGGCCATTCATGTGGTGTGTGCCCCCGCCCACCCTTGTGCTTCGCCGCTGCGCGGCATCAGCCCTGCGCGCTGGTCTGCCCGTCCGCCCCCCGTGGGGGCTCCCTCAGCCCGCGCGCCTTGGTTGTTGAGTATTGCTACAAGTTTCGTAGCTTGTCAGGCACGGAATACTGGGGCTACAGGCCGAAACGGCCTGTAAGCCAGCGTGCCGCTGGCTTACTTTTCAAGTGCAAATAGCCACTTTAATCACAATGCGTCTGATAGTTGCTTGGGGTGCATAGATCGGTTACCGGCGGTTTGTGAGCTCCGGTACTTTTGCGCGGGCAACGGTTGACCGAAAAAATGAGCGTCAGCAATGATGAGAATCGTAATCCTGCATCGCCGCGACAGCGGGTATAGGACTTGATCCCGCGAATGACTCTTCCCGAAAGGGGAGCCGACGTTCAGTCGAGAAACCTATAGGGCTTCAACAGGCACTCACCTGACCGTCGACTTTTGGATCTGCATCCTCCAAACCGGGCATTCGCACATACATACCAAACGCCAGCTTTGTGACGACAATTTCATCTAAGTGCGCGTCGGCCATTGACCAGATGCGATTACTCATGATCGGCCGCCATTGAGTCTCCCGAACCAAAATTAGTGCACACAAACGCAACCTCAATTGCCCCGTTGGAATCGGCCTAGTTGCGAGGTGGTAGCGCGCACAATGCTCGCCGCATCCACCCCAAAGAAGCCACGCAGTGCAGCCCGCGTGTCGCTGCGACCAAAACCATCGAAGCCCAAGGTTCGGAAGCTACGCCCTTACGGTAGATAGGCGCGAATGCTCTCCGACACGGCACGCACATAGTCGGTGGCGGGGATGATGGGCCCGGTGCTATGGCGCAACTGCTGGACGATAAACGGCACGGGATCACCCGCGACCGCACACGCCGCCCTACGCGGGCCAGTTCGCTCCAACTGGTGACGCTGATACATCCACCGCCACACCCTGGGCTGCCAGCGTCTGCGCGGCTTTGATCACCTCGGTCAGAATCGCCCCGGAGCCCAACAGGGTGATGCTTCTATTTTAGTGCCCTGGCCCCCGTCGGCTGTGCGTGAGTAGCTCTTTAAATGATAGCAACCACGAATCACATCCTGATTCCCTGCAGAGGCATTAGCTAACTTTATAGTCAAACATCAAGAAACAATGGGATAGGTATTTGTGGAGCCATAGACTTCATTTCGCTGTAGCTTTTTACGGCGATCATTTCTGGAGGCTTCATGTTTGTCCGTTCGGCTTTAGTTGTTTCTCTGCTGTCTGCTTTTGCCATGCAAGCTGGTGCTCAGTCACCAGGCACGCTTGACAAGGTTAAATCCAGCGGCAGTATCACGGTTGCGTACCGTGAGTCGTCGATTCCGTTTTCTTACTTGGGCGCAGATGCTAAGCCCACTGGGTTTGGTTGGGAAATTTGTGGCAAGGTGGTTGACCAGGTCAAGAAGGTCACTGGCCGCGGTGATCTGAAGGTGGCTACCCAGGCGGTGACCTCGCAAAACCGCATTCCGTTGATGCAAAACGGCACTATCGATATCGAGTGCGGCTCGACCACCAATAACGCTGAGCGTGCGCAACAGGTTACGTTTGCGACTAACTATTTTTACACCGGAACCCGGTTCCTGGTCAAAACATCGTCCGGCATTAAATCGCTGCAAGACCTGAAGGGCAAGAAGGTGGTCTCCACCACTGGCACCACCAATTTCCAGGTGCTGCGCAAGGTCAATGCGGATCAGGGCCTGGGCTTTGATTTGATGGGTGCCAAAGACCACGCCGAGTCTGCCCTGCTGGTGCAGCAGGGGCGTGCCGACGCATTTGGCATGGATGACATCTTGCTTTACGGCCTGCGCGCCAGTGCACAAACTCCTGCTGAGCTGGCAGTGGTGGGTGATGCCTTGCAGGTTGAGCCCTACGCCATCATGCTGCGCAAAGACGATCCGGCATTTAAGAAACTGGTGGATGCAACCCTGGCTGACATGGTCAAGTCAGGTGAGTTTGAGGCCATGTACAAGAAGTGGTTTCAGTCGCCTATTCCCCCCAAAGGCATCAATCTGAACGCGCCTATGAGCAAGGAGCTCAAGGACAACCTGACCATTTTGTCTGATAAGCCAGCGGGTTGATTGCGCATGCATAGCGACTCGGGTCACCTGGGCATCGTTGGGGTACTCGGTGGCATGGGGCCGCTGGCGACCATTGACTTCATGCACAAGATGCTGTTGGCCACCCCGGCCGACAGCGATCAGGAGCATGTGCCCGTGGTGGTCAGTTCAATCCCGCAGGTACCTGATCGCACCGAGGCCTTTTGCGGCGAGGGTGACTCACCTGCAGCGGCGATGATTTCAAGTGCCCAGCGCCTGGTACGTGCTGGGGCAGGTTTGGTGGTGATTTCATGCAATACCGCGCACCTTTGGTTTGAGGATGTCCGCGTGGCGATTGGCCTGCCCATGCTTCACTTGGTGGATGCCGCTCTGGAAGATGCGGTGAATACCAGCGGTCCCAATCCTCGCATTGGACTGCTTGCCACCGATGCCACGCTGGCCTCGGGGCTGTACATCAACCGTACGCCCGCGATGTCCAGCGCGGGAAGTGTGCAGTGGGTGCTGCCGACGGCACATGAGGTGATCGCGTGGGTGATGCCGGGCATTGCGGCGGTGAAGGCCGGTAACTTGCAGCAAGGTCGGGAGCTGTTGTTACTGGCTGCGCAAGCCCTGCAGCGGCGCGGTGCGAACTGCCTGATTCTGGGTTGCACCGAAATACCACTGGTACTTGACAGCAGCAATGCGCCGTTGCCGGTAGTGGATGCCACCGCGGCATTGGCACGCCGGGCGGTGGCGTGGTCGATGGCGCAACGTTCGCTTGGGGTGTAGCCGACATGACCATCAGTCCGATTTTGGCGCGTGCCCCGGCCGTCTGTGTGATTGGTGCTGGCGTGGTGGGCTCTGCGACCGCATTTGCGTTGGGCCGCGCGGGTTGGCGGGTGACGCTGGTGGATTCCCTGCGTGGGGCGGGGCAAGGCGCCTCCTGTGCCAATGGCGCCCAGTTGAGCTATAGCTATGTGGAGCCGTTGGCAACACCTGCGACGTTGCATGCATTGCCGTCGCTGTTGTTATCTGCGGGCAGTCCATTTCGCTGGCAGCCGCGGTCTAGCGTGTCGCACTGGACATGGCTGGCGCAGTTCTTAAGGGCGTGCCGTCAGTCGACGGCCGACCAGACAACCCGCGACCTGTTGGCTTTATCGGCGTTGAGCGCCAATACCCTGCATGGGTGGCTCAGGTCCCTGGGAGATCAGACAATGAGTCTGCACCACAGTCGCCCTGGCAAGCTGGTCATTTACCGCGAGGGGTCTTCTCGGGGTGCTGCCCAGCGCCAGATCGATTTGCAGGCGACACACGGCTGTGACCAGCGGCTGGTTAGCCCACACGAGTGTTTGGCCCTTGAGCCAGCGCTTGCAAACGACCAAGGCAAGCGCATTGCGTTTGGGGTCTGGACCCCGTCCGAGGAGGTGATTGACTCTGCTGCTTTGAGTCAAGCGCTTGCATGCCAAAGTGGTGCTACGCTGCTCTGGGATCAACCGATCGGCGCATTACAGGTACGTAATGGCAAGATTGTTGCTGTCGGTCCGCAGGGCGAGCCGATTTTGGCCGATCACTTTGTGCTGGCGGCGGGTATGGCCAGCGCCGACCTGCTGCGGCCGTTGGGGGTGCGGCTGCCAATTCAAGCGATCAAGGGTTATAGCCTTACGCTGCCTGTGCGGACCGAGTCAGCCGCGCCAACCGTGAGTGTGACGGACCTGGCACATAAAGTGGTTTATGCGCGGCTGGGCAACTATCTGCGGGTCGCTGGTTTTGCCGAACTTGGCAACACGAATCTGGCGCTTGCGCAAGGTCGGATTGAATCACTGTGTGCCAGTGCACAGTCCATCTTCCCGGGGGCGTGCGACATCTCGCAAGTCAATGCCTGGGCTGGGTTGCGCCCGGCAACTCCTAGTGGCATTCCCATGGTCGGGGCGACCCGCTGGCCCAATCTGTGGCTCAACACCGGTCATGGAGCCTTGGGGTTGACTTTGGCAGCGGGCTCCGCTGCCTTGCTCTCCGACCTGATGGGGGGTGTCAGCCCCAGCATTTACGCAGCGCCCTACCATCCAACGATTTATTAACTTCGCACACTGGAGGTCTTACGTGAGCTACACCTGGCAATGGCAAATCTTTCTCAAAGATAACGGAGGTGGTCAGACCTACTTGAACTGGCTAATGTCAGCGTGGGGCTGGACGCTGTCGGTGGCGGTGTCGGCCTGGGTAGTGGCACTTTTGCTGGGTTGCCTGGTGGGCAT
The DNA here is from genome assembly GCA_044376885.1 of Hylemonella sp. GTDB lineage: Bacteria > Pseudomonadota > Gammaproteobacteria > Burkholderiales > Burkholderiaceae_C > JBEIGE01. The sequence continues at coordinate 11,097 of JBILKC010000007.1, forward strand.
CCTGCGTACCACCCCGAACAAGGCGCTGGTGCTGGCAGGCGATGTCTGGACCGAGGTGTTTCGCAATGTGCCTTTGCTGGTGCAGGTTTTTCTCTGGTATTTCGTGGTGCCGGCGGTGTTTCCGCTGTTTAGCCGGGTGCCCAGCTTTGTGTTGGTGGTGTTGGCGCTGGGCTTTTTTACATCGGCACGCATTGCCGAGCAGGTGAAGGCGGGCATTCAGGCTTTGCCCGCGGGGCAGCGTATGGCCGGGCTGGCGATGGGATTGACGCTGCCGCAAACCTACCGATTCGTGTTGCTGCCGGTGGCTTTTCGGATCGTTATTCCGCCGTTGACCAGTGAGGCGATGAATATCATTAAAAACTCGTCGGTGGCGTTTGCGGTTAGCATTTCCGAGCTCACCATGTTTGCCATGCAGGCGCAAGAAGAAACTTCGCGGGGTATCGAGATTTACCTGGCCGTTACGGGCCTGTATTTCATCTCTGCATTTGCCGTTAACCGGGCCGCCATTTTTGTTGAGCACCGGGTGCAGGTGCCAGGCATGGCAGGAGCTGGCAAATGAACCTTGACTTCACTTTTTTGAGCGCCGAGGTCGTCTCCAACTTCATCCTCAAGGGTCTGGCTTTTTCAGTCCAGCTCACTGTCATCGCCACTCTGGGCGGCATCGTACTGGGCACTCTACTGGCCTTGATGCGGCTTTCTGGGAAAAAGTGGCTCGCCTCAGTTGCCGCGGGGTATGTCAACACCTTGCGGTCGATTCCGCTTGTGATGGTGATTTTGTGGTTTTTCCTGCTGATTCCCCTGATCATCGGGCGCACCATGGGGGCCGAGTTGTCGGCCATCATTACGTTTACCGTTTTTGAAGCGGCATATTTCTCCGAGATCATGCGTGCGGGGATTCAATCCGTGCCCAAGGGGCAGGTGTATGCCGGCTATGCCGTAGGTATGACGTATGCGCAGTGCATGCGGTTCATCGTGCTGCCGCAGGCGTTTCGCAACATGTTGCCTGTTCTGCTGACGCAAACCATTGTGTTGTTTCAGGACACTTCGCTGGTCTATGCGATTGGGGCATATGACATGCTCAAGGGCTTTGAGGTGGCGGGCAAGAACTTCAACCGACCTATTGAGACCTACCTGGTGGCCGCGGTGGTGTATTTCGCCATCTGCTTCAGTCTGTCGCTGCTGGTTCGCCAATTGCAGAAAAAAATCCGCATTATTCGCTAAGGACATTTGACATGATTCAAATCAATAACGTTTCCAAGTGGTACGGCAGTTTTCAGGTGTTGACCAATTGCAGCACCACCATCAACAAAGGTGAGGTGGTGGTGGTGTGCGGGCCGTCTGGTTCGGGCAAGTCCACCCTGATCAAGACTGTTAACGCCCTGGAACCATTTGAGCAAGGTGACATCACGGTCAACGGGGTCTCACTTAGTGACCCCAAAACCAATTTGCCCAAGCTGCGTTCGACCGTTGGCATGGTGTTCCAGCACTTTGAGCTGTTTCCCCACTTGAATGTGACCGACAACCTGACGCTGGCACAAATCAAAGTGCTGGGCCGATCGGCGGACGATGCCCGGGGGCGGGGCTTGAAAATGCTGGAGCGGGTGGGTCTGACAATTCACAAGGACAAGTTTCCTGGCCAGCTTTCGGGAGGCCAGCAACAGCGGGTGGCGATTGCGCGGGCACTGTCGATGGACCCGGTCGTGATGTTGTTTGACGAGCCGACTTCGGCGCTGGACCCAGAAATGGTGGGTGAAGTGCTGGACGTGATGGTGCAACTGGCCATGGAAGGCATGACCATGATGTGCGTCACACATGAGATGGGCTTTGCCCGCAAGGTGGGGCACCGCGTGATCTTCATGGACCACGGTCAAATTGTGGAGGATTGCCGCAAGGAAGAGTTCTTCGGGCATATCGAAGCGCGCTCGGTGCGCGCAAGGGACTTTCTGTCAAAAATCCTGCAGCACTAAGACCGGGTGGCTTGCCGGAAGTCTTCGATAAAGTCCGACACCGGCTTGGGCGAGCGCAAGCCTTGGGGCAGAAGGGCAGTCACCTCCACGGGTACTTCCGGCAAAATTGCACGCACATGCAGGCTGTCGCAGCGACTGGCCTGTGCGGTGAAAGAGTCGATGATGGCCGGGCCAAAGCCTTCTTCTGCCAGCACCATCGCAATGTGATGGGTTTGCACCATGATGTCCGCGCGTGAGCCCAGTGCCAGCCCCAGGCGCGTCCACTGATCTGCCAGCATGGCACCTAACGGGTCGCGCTCGTCAATGCGGATAAACGGGTTGCGCACGATATCCTCCAACGCAACGGTGGTGCGATGGTCAATCCCCGGGGCGTTGACCCGCGATACGCACACCAGTCGCCCCACCGAAACCGGTTCTTCGTGCAGCGCCGGATGTAACAAATTGCCATACACAATGCCGACGTCCGCTTCCCGCAAAACAATTGCTTGGGCAATTTCACGCGAATGCAGGGTGCGAATGGACACCTGCATGTTTGGATAACGTTTGCGAAAATGTTGCAGGGCATCGGGCAGCGCCCGAACCGCCAGAGACGGGACAATCAAAATGCGCAATTGATTGTCTGCACCCACGCCCAAGGCACTGGACAGCCGGCGCACCGCCTCCAGCTGCGATACCAGACTCTGAATTTCGGGGTAAAGAGCCTGTGCCTCGTGTGTAGGCACCAGTCGGTTCTTTTGCCGTGTAAACAGCACGTAGCCCAATTGCAGTTCGGCATGTTGCAGTGTTTGTGTCACGGCAGGCTGCGTCACGTGCAGCAAGCGAGCCGCAGCACTGACTGTGCCCGTCAGCATGATCGCATTGAAAACTTCAATATGTTTCAGTCGCATGAGAGCAAGTATCGCAGCTTGGCCTGATGCGTCTGCACTTACGCAAATGCGCTGAGAGTCCGCGCGTTGTGCTGGCAACGCCGCGTCAGGCCTCCAGTTGCGCAGCGGCGGCCTGCACAATACTGGCCGCATCCACCCCAAAGAAGCCCCGCAGCGCAGCCCGCGTGTCGCTGCGGCCAAAACCATCGGTGCCCAAGGTTAGGTAGCTGCGCCCTTGCGGCAGATAGGCGCGAATGCTCTCCGGCACGGCGCGCACATAGTCGGTGGCGGGGATGCCAGCCCCCTCCGTGTCGGCCCGGGCGTTCGATTGAGCGACCGCGATATCAGTTTGTTAGCTTGTCTCGCTAATTCCGCTATGGGCACGATGCTGAATTTGACGAGCGGCTCCTGATTGGCAGTGCGCTGGACTTCCATATTGCTGCCGTTCACCAATGCCCGGAATCGCTGCGTGCCTGACTTAGAGTAGGACCCCGTGAATGACCGGAAGGGGGATCTGACTGGACCGTGGTTGGAAACCTTTGACTGACTCCTGACAGACAAACCCATGCCACCATTCGGGTCCCGCAATACACCGGTCAAACTGCTTACCTACCACTGGCACCACCGATTACCATGGAAACCGTAGGTCGCTGCCCAGGCTTGCGCACCACCCGAATAAGCCCAGCCTGTTCCAGCCGCACCAGCGCAGCACTGGCGGCATCGCGTTCGACGTTCAGGGTTTGCAGGGCTTTTTGCGTGAGCTTGAAGGGCTTGCCTTTGGCCATGCCGTGCAGCCACCACAGCGCAATGCCGACATGCAGGGTCTTACCCGGTAATGCGGCAGCACTGCCCAACCAGTCCAGCGGGATGGGGCCACGCAAGAAAAGCACGGCTTTGGGAGATTCGACCAGCTTGCCGGTGGTGCTATCAAGCTGCAGGCGCTTGACCGGCACGTCACGGTCTGGGTCAGGGGTGGTAGCCATAGAGAATTGTTAATAAGAATGTACGGGTGCGGTAGCGCGCCGCAGCTGGGTGCGGTGTGGTGCCGCAGGTCAGGCCAGTGTGGGCTGGCCCAACAGGTGCATGACCTTGTTCCACATGACCACGCCGCGCTTGTCCATGTAGCGATCCGGGTAGCGCACTTCTTTCACGTCGCTGCCCAGCTCAAAGCCGTCCAGCACGATGCGGCTGGCTTCCTGCATCAGCGCTTTTGTTGTGGTGATGGACGCGTCCAGCTCGTCCAGGGGGGCTTCGATCAGCAATGCGTCGTGCACCGGCGCGCACACGCGAATGCCCGCCTCGGTGAGCAGGATGCTGGCAATACGCAGCATCTCGGCACCGTTGGCTTGCATGGGAAAATTGCGTAGGCTGCGGTCGTTGAGTTCGTCGCGGGTGTGGATTTGCCAGCCAAAGCCTGCCCACAGGCGGCCACCCAGCACGGCTTCGTCCACCGCGCTGTCTGACCATTTCCAGAAGCGCTTGTAGGTGCGGCGATGGAGTTCCAGCAATTGGCGGGCGCGCGCTACGGGCTGGTTGATGCGCAGCGCTAAGCTGGCTTCACCCATGCCGTATTGCACGGCCAGCACGCAGGCTTTGAATTGTTCGCGCTCAGCTTCGTGGGTTTTCTTGGTGGCGGTGGGTGGCACGGCACCGGCTTGTATGGCAAAGGCCAGGTAGGGGTCACCACTGCGGTAGGCCGCCATCATGGCCGTGTCGCCTGAGAGCGCGGCGGCAATGCCGAATTCTTGCTGGCTCCAGTCCACATAGGCCAGGCCCCAACCCGGCCGGGGGCGGATCAAGCCGCGCAGCCAGACCGACGGGCCAAAAATGAACTTGGAGTTGGACGGCTGGTTGCGCCCGGTCCGCGAGCGAAAGGGTGACAGCAAGCAGCGGTTGCGCCCGTCGTCGCCGACATGCAGATTCGCCAGCCGCATTTCTGACAGCGCAGAACGCAGCTCGCGAATCGGCGCGACTTGCAAATGGGCGCGGGCCATTTCCCTGAAAGTTGCATCGCACATGTCGAGCGCGCCACTGGGGAGCCGTGGCCAGGCGATTTGCTGGGCCACCAGATAGGCTTCCCAGCGGCTGGACTTGAAGGTGCGGCCCTCAAAAATGCCGTAGTCGCTGTCCACATCGGTAATCAGTTGGTCTTGAATGGCGCTCCACTGCGCTTGCAGCAGGGCCAGTACCGTCGTGTCGATGGGGATGCCGTTGGTCTGGATGCAGGACACGGCTTTCATGTAGCGGCCCCGCAGCAGCGCACGCGGCCAGTCGATCTGGTCTTGCATGGCCGTGAGCAGGTGTGCCAGCGCCACCACATCGGTCTCGCAGTAGTCCAGGATGGCCAGTTGATCTGCATTCGACCACGGCCCGCCGGTCAGCACCAGGTCACGCATGGCGTCTTTTTGCTCACCGGCGATGCTGGGCAGGTCGTAGTGCAGCAGGGCACCCAGCAGGCCGCTGCCGTGGGCCAGACGCAGGCCATTGGTCAGGCAGCGAAACTCGGTGAAGAGATCGAGCACATGCACGGGATGCGGCCAACCCAGCGCGTGAAAGCAATCCACTTCCGCCGAGGCGTAATAGGCTACGCACAGCGCCTTGTCGCCGGTTGGGAAGGGTGCTGTCGCCATCTCGTGCAGATCGGCCTGCCAGTAGCGTTGTGTGCAGCCTGACGGCCATTCACGCACCACCATGCAGACGGGCACTGGTGGGTTGCCCTCGCGGCCACCTGCCGGGTGGAATTCAAAGTCCACCAGGTAGATGCCATCGGGGAAGCTGGCGGTGTGCATCAGATTTTGCCCAGCAGGGTCTGGATGACCGGGTGGTCCAGGCTGGTGATGATCTTGCCGCGAAAGGCGACTTCGACCAGCGTGTCAATGTCGTGTGCGGGCCATTCGGGCTCAGGCAGCGCACCCTCGGCCTCGTACACGTCATAGCCGCCCGCGTGCATGTTGGCGGTGATGCGCAGCCACTTGAGCTTGGCGTGTTCCACGGCCTGCGCCAGCGACTCATGCCAAGGGTTGCGCGTGCCGTCTTCACCGGGCAGGGGCACAGGGATCAGAAAGACGTTGTTTTGGCGGTCGATGGCGGCGTGCAGTTGCACCGGGCGCACCAGTTCGCTGACCTCTTGCGCCACATCGGGCATGACGACATAGCTCTCGCGGGATTCCTTTTGTTCGAGCAGCATGGCGGCAAAGGTCATTTCAGGGGCTGCGTGGGTGCGGAAGAACTGCGGCTTTTTGGGCTTGCCAACGGGCACTAGGGTAAGTAGCTTTTTGACACCCAGGGTGGCACCGTAGTTGGCAGGCAGGCGTAGGGATTTGAGGGCGGCGCTGGCGCTGGTCAGGGGTTGGTTGGGGGGTGCGGATGCAATCGGTGCAGCCGGTGTTGTTGCGGTTGCGGTGGTGGCTGCTATTGTTGTGGTGGACATGGTGATGTTCCTTGAAGAATTGAAGTCGAGAGGGGTTTGGGGGCTGTTGGGGCTGGGCTTAGGTGACATGGCGGGCTCCGGGCTAGGCGGCCGCTTTGCGGGCAGACTCCAGCTTGAGCACCAGCATGCGGATTTCGTCATCGGTCTTGCCGGAAATGCGCGCTGCGTTGAGCGCTTCGATCTCGGTGGCAGGCCAGCCAATGGCACGCGGTCCCAGACTGATTTGACGGGGCCACAAGCCTTGCGTGATGCGCAGGTAAATGGTGGAACGCGAGTACCCGGATTGGGTCTGCGCGGCGGGGATGCGTAGGATGGTGTTAGCCATTTTGGGGTCCTTCTGAAAGTTGTTAAACGCTGACAGAACGGAATTTAGGTGGGCGATTTGGGCGAGAAAAACGCGCACAAATGCCACGTCTCAGAGGGAGATGCGTCGACATTTCAAGAAGTTGGGTCGGTGCGCCGGTGATCGTTCCAGCCATCGAAAGTGGCGGGGTTCACTGGGGAATGGCGGGCAGAAGTGTGCTGGCCGTTGGGCGAAAAGTTGGGCGAAATTTTTCCGCCCAACTATTTTCAGGAATGCATGTGTTTTTTGATGGTGCTGGGGTCGCGGACGTGTTCTTTGTCGGCCTTGGCGATCTGTTGTGCGTACCAAACGTCGGATTTGCCGGGGTTGGTCTTGAGCAATTTGCGGTAATCCTTTTGCCAGCCCGCATACATGGTCAGGGTGGCCGCTTTGCGCACCTCTCGCTTGGCTGTCGTCGGCGTATGGCGCGGGTCAGCCGGTGGTGCTGTATCTACCATTTGGCGCACCATGACGGCATCGACCGCAAAGCTGCCATCCTCAAAATTGACCAAATCGGCCAGCGGGATCGTGCTGTTGCCTGCGGTCAGGGCCAATTCATGTTGCAGGCGCAGCGCCAGCATCTGACTGTGCTTTTCGCCGCGCACCATGCCAATGTTCACCAGCGTGTCGCTGGATGCCTGTTGCGTGCTTTGGCGCAGGTCTAGGCTGGTGGCGACGAACTGGCATACCAAAGGAACATCACAGCGCCACTGCAGCAATTGGTCCGCCAATATTGGGACCTGTTGGGTGTCATCGCGCTTGTCACAGACGATGAAGCTGGCCACTGTGCCATCGGCACGCGCCCGGTTGTACACGGGCATGAAGCATTCGTTTTCGCAGCCGGGGCAAACGGCGCTGGTGGCCGGGCTGGCGCGCGTGAGGAGCTTTTGCTTTTTCAAGGCGGCTACGGCGGGGGGTGGCCATTGGGCCAGCTCTGCCGCTGTCACCAGCACAGCGCTGCCTTGCGCGCCTACACGGGCCAGAAGCTCAATCAGTGCGGCTTGCGGGGTCATGGGTTATGCGGATGGCGCAGCATCGGGGTCGGTGGGCTCCGTCGGCTCCATGGGCTCAATGCCGGAATCACTCAACATCTTGCGCAGGTTCAAATCGAGCGCATCGTATTTGAGCGAGCATGAGTTGGGGAACGAGACGGAGACGGTCACCGTTTTGGCAGGATTTTCGCCCACGGCGGCCATGGTGACGGCCAGCTCAACCTGACTCACGTTGTATTGGTTCAAAGGCAGTGACGGGCCGACTCTGTCAAGCAGGTCATAGACGGCGTTGGCGTTGGTGGTGGTGTCCGCCTCCAAGTTGATGCGCTCGCCCTTTTTGAACCGGGCTGATAACCGTAGTTTCTTGACGGCCACCTTATCAATGCCGCTGGCCAAGTCGTAGGTAAACGCGAAGTCGCGTTGCATCAGCGGTGCCAGGTCATAAATGCGCTGGTCTTTGGGGTCGGGGGGTAGCACGGGCAGCTTGAGAATGGCCGTGGTGAACATGGCTTGTAATGGCTCTGCCGCCTTCTTAGATCCCCGGTAGTTCAGGTCCAGCGAGCCCTCGGATTGCGAGTAAACAAAGATCACTTCAAACGCCGGGTTGTGTCGGCGAATCGCAAACCCGGCGCTACCCCATTCGGGGCTGTTCTGGGAATAGTCTTCGGGGTAGGCAAAGAAGTAGTCCCGTGTACCGCGCCGAAACGGCTCCACCACGCAGTTCTTGCCACGACCCTCGGTGTTGTGGAAATAGCTGCTGATCAGGCCAGCCAATTGCGCCAAGCTGGCCGTATCTGTTGCCGCCACTGGATTGCCCAGGTTCTTGCGCTTGCGCCAATAGGGCAAGGTGTCGGCATGATGAAAGTGGGTGGCACCTTTCCAAAATGTGGGGTGATCGAGGAACGCGACCATGGCGCGCTCAAAGTGATTGGTCAGTGCGGACAGTTGGTCAACAAAAACGCTGTAGGCATTGGGGTCAGTGCCTTGCTCAAATTGCCATAGCGCCTCATCCCTGATGGCGCAAAAGCCCTTCTCGCAACCCATCTCGAAAATGTCCCGAAACTCAACATCCATCGCATTGCGCTGGGTGTCTGGCAGCACCTTCCACGCATCGAAAAGCGGATCGATTTTGGCCTCTGTCATCGCTGCAAAGTTGAAGCCAGCCAGCACGCCTTTGGCATCAAAGTAGCGCTTGAGCAGCGCGTTGGGAACCTGTCGGAAAAATTCTCTGGTGCTGTAATGACGGGCCATGTTTTTCTCCCTTGGGGTGGTGCTGAAATACACTCTATTGAACGAAGCTGAATCAAATGTACATGGCTTGACGGGAGCAAGGGTTATGAGCGAAGAAGAAACTGCGAAGTTGGCCCTGTTTGAGGGGCGGCAGATACGCAAGGCGTTTCATGCGGATGAATGGTGGTTTTCGATCATCGATGTGGTCGAGGTTTTGGTAGGCGGCGACCGTCCGCGCAAGTACTGGAACGACTTAAAAAAGAAGCTCACCACTGAGGGCTTTATTGAAGTGTCCGAAAAAATCGGACAGTTGAAAATGGTGTCACCGGACGGTAAGCAGCGCCTGACGGACTGCGCCAATACCGAAACCTTGTTTCGTGTGATCCAGTCCATCCCATCGCCCAAAGTGGAGCCGCTCAAACGCTGGTTGGCCAAGGTGGGCAAAGAACGCCTTGACGAGATTGAAAACCCAGAGCTAGCCATGGGCCGGATGCAGGAGCTTTACGAAAAGAAGGGCTACCCCAAGGAGTGGATCGATAAACGCCTGCGCGGTATTGCCGTGCGCCAGGACCTGACAGACGAGTGGAAGCAGCGCGGTGTGACCAATAGCAAGGAATTCGCCATCCTGACCAACGAAATCATGCACGGCACCTTTGCCTTGAAGGTGGACGAGTACAAGCAGGTGAAAGAGCTGGCGCGTGAGAACCTGCGCGACCACATGACTGACATCGAGCTGATCCTGACCATGCTGGCGGAGGCGACCACTACCAAGCTGCACCGCGACCGTGATTCTGTTGGCATGGCACCGCTCAAAAAGGATGCCAAAGACGGTGGCGCAGTGGCAGGGCGCACTCGCAAGGATATTGAGAAGCAGAGTGGCCAGCCGGTGATTTCTTCAGCGAACTTCAAGCAGTTGGCGGTAAAGAAGAGCAGGAAGCTCAAGGGCGAGGTTTGATGCCGGTTGGGTGTTATCCCCTCAACGACTCCGCTGCAAAGGAACGACATTGGTTACCCGGCCATGGGCCATGTCTTGCAGTAGCGCCAGACGGCTGCCCAGCAGTTTCCAGGCTTCGCGCATGGGGCCTTCGTACTGGGCGCGTTGGTAGATGCGTTTGACCTTGCCCACCTCGGTGTGGTTCAGGCACTTTTCAACTACATCGGGGAGGGCGCCGAGTTCTGCCATGGTGGTGGCCGCTGTCCGGCGCAGGTCATGCGGTGTCCACTTGCCGCCGGGTAGTACCAGTGCGTCCACGTCCTTAGAGCGGCCGGTCATGGGAACATCACCGGGGCGTTGCCGGTCGCCCACTTGCTTGGTCACGGTCTTGACGCATACATGGTCGGCAAAGTCAGGTTGATCCTTTTTGGGCTGTGTAGCCGGGAACAGCCAAGCCGTCAGGCCGGTGCTTTCATGCAGGCTCTTCAGTTGGCACAACGCAAAGTCACTGAGCCAAATTTCATGCCGCTTGCCGTTCTTGGTTTCGGGCAGGGTCAGATTACGCCGCTCAAAGTCCACATGCTCCCAGCGTGCCGCCAGCACTTCGCCGATGCGGGCGGCGGTTGCCAATTGAAACAGCAGCGCCAGTTGGCTGGTGGCTGCCAGCCCCGAACGAGGTAGTTTCTGAAACAGCAGAATCATTTCGGCTTCGCTCAACACGCGGTCGCGTTCCACGTCGGCACCGATGCGGGCCTTTTTCACCCGAGCAGTAGGGTCGGCATCCACATAGTCCCGGTCCAGTGCGAAGCCAAACATTTGGCGCATGTCGGCCAGCGTCTTTTTGGCGGTGCGCACCATGTTTTGTGTGGGCGTGGCGCGTGATTTGATGGTGTCCACAATCTCCTGGATGTGCGCTTTGCTCACGTCCGCCGCCGCCACATTGCCGATAAGCGGGAAGACATCGCGCTCAAAAGAGCGAAGCGCCTCGCTGCCTTTGTCGGCGCGCTGGACCAGCTCCAGCCGCTGCCATTGGTCAAACAGGCTGCGAACCGTCATGCGTGCGGTCTTCTCGGCCAAGGCTTGCAGACGCAATTGTTGTTGGTGTACCGCGTCTTGCCGGTCAGCTTCGATTTTGAGGAGTTCGGCCTCACGCTCGGCTGCCAGGCGCAGTTGGTCGGCTTCGCGGTCGGATTGCACTTGCTCACGCACAAGTTGGCTCTGTTCCACCGGGTCAATGCCGTTTTGAATCTTCACGCGCAATGCGTCGCGGTCTTTACGGATGGCGGTGATGTCAGATTTGGGCCAGGTGCCGACCAGCACTTCACGAAATTTGCCGCCGAACTTGTAGGCGAACCGGAATTGAACCGAGACGGCACCGTCGCGTGCCACATATACCTTGCCCTTGAGCGAGCCCCCGTCAGTTAACCGGCGTCCGTGGTCCGCAGAACCCAGCGCTTTGAGTTCCAACATCGTCAATGCCATAGCAAACCCCGGTTGACTGCGCCGTCTCCGTTGTCCCAACCATTGTCCCAACCGCAACGCAGGCTTTGAGTGTATCTTAGAGGACGTTGTTGGATAATGCCTTTTGTCTGAATTGGTTAAAAGTCGTTTAATTTCAAGTAGTTAGGTTGATTTTTGGCTTTTATTGGGTTTTGTTGGATTCACCAAAACTTGCATGGGGTGCAAGGGGTAGAAGGTTCGAATCCTTTCACACCGACCAATATTGACGGGGGTTAGCCGGGTACACCGACTAACCCCTTAGTCATTCTGAGGAGAGGGCAATTACATTAGCTTCATCTTTAGCTACACCATTGGATT
>JBILKC010000141.1:0-7301 GCA_044376885.1 Hylemonella sp.
AGTCCAGTCTCTACCCGCTTGATCGCAGCCATGATCTGGCTGTCACTGAATCTGGATTTCTTCATGTAGAACTTCTTTCTCAGAAAATTCTACTTCTCGGGACTTTGGTTTATCGGGGGGATTACCCCCAGAGCAGAACGCAATACACAGCCAGCGGGAAAACGGTGATTCGAAAGCAGCGCAGAATAAACAGGCCAACGGCCTGCAAGCTGTCAAAGACCATAAAGACAGCCACCCAGCCCAACAGTGTGACGGTCAAGGCAATCACCTCTGGACTGCGTGCATAAATCTCGGCCAGCATGGGCCGGCTAGCCAACAGTGCTGCACAGAGCAGCAAAGATGTTCCAAGAGACAGCATAAACGCCAGCTTGATGACTCTCTGGGCTTTGGCCGGTTGACCAGCACCCAGCCAGAAACTCACGCGACTGCTCGATGCAATGCCGATTGCCAAAGGCATCATGTACATCACGGCAGCCAGGTTGGCAGCGATCTGATGGCTGGCTGCCGCAACGGTACCGAGTCTGGCAATGAAAAGCGCCATCAGCGTAAAAGAGGTCACCTCGACCAAAATCGCCAAGCCAGCTGGAATACCGAGCCGAGCAAAGGTGGCAATCGTAGTCCAGCAAGGTTTTTCCAAACTTTCCCATAGCCGGTAAGGTTGATAAATCGTCCGGGTTTGCAATATCCAAATGGCCGTTGCCAGCATGGCGTAGTTCACGATGAGTGTGGCTAAAGCGCAGCCCGCAACTCCCAAGGGTTCTATGCCTGGTGTACCAAAAGTCAGCAAGATGGACAGAGGAATTTTGATTGCCAGTGAACCAATTTGCAGCCATGTCACCAGCATTGGTTTTCCCAGACTTTGGTTCAAGGTGCTGTACATGCGAAACAGCAATGCAGCGGGCAAAGCGAATGCCAGGAGTCGCAGGTAGTTAATGATTTCAGGACGAAGGTTCTGGGGAACCTGGCCCCAATCAAGCAAGGCACCCGGATTGAAAAGAATGCTCATGCCGATGATGGTGGCGATCAAGCATACGTAAAGCGCCTGGCGGAACGATTGGCCGAGTAACGCATATTGCTTGGATCCCTGCAGTTCGGACCAGATGGGCATGAGAGCCTGAATGCCAGTCATCAATGCAATATACACACTCATGTAAATGGCTGAAGCCACAGAAAGCGCGGCCAGGGATGATTCGGCATAACGGCCCGCCACGATGGTGTCGGTGACACCGAACGCCATGGTGGCGAGTTGACCTACCAATACCGTACCCGCATGGCGTGAGATGAGCTTGAATTCGGACAAGGTGTCAGTTTTCGGTCTCGGGCCTGACTGGCGAAATCCTTTGAAAGATCACGATATCTTCCTCACCTGGTGTCGGGTGTCCCATGGTGATAAACAGTCGCCATTGCGATTTATCGAGAAGGTCAGGCGTTTTATTGACAATATCCTGATCCACCAATAACCAGGGACAGTTCACGCTATTGCGACTAGGCTCCAAATTCATCCGGGTATGAAATTTGAGCGCTGCCATCAGCCCGGGTCTGAGTCCAAAAACTTCCAGACATTGGGTTGGTTGAACAGCTTTTTCAATCCGTATCACCAGTGGCTTGTAGCTGCGGGCAAAGTCCAAAAGAGGCATCCATAGTGTGGTCAGTAAAATCCAGCACAACGCAGCCCCCCCTGCCGGCAGGACCAAGCTCTTCCAAATGGCTGCACGGTGCCGGCCAACCCGCCACTTGACCAACCAGGTCCAGGACAAAGTCGCCAGAACGGCCACGCCAAAGGGCAGAATGGAAAAGCCGGCTTCAAACCCAGGTGCGAGTCTTGCCACATTGGCTGCGGGTTGTGGTGGAAAACCGGTTTGCATGGCTAACCAGACAACCCAGATGATGAAGGCGCAACCGGAAAAGAACAACAGCGTAAACCAGTCAATCAGCGCCGATAAACTGCGACCTAAAGTGGGCAGTGCAAAGGCGGACAACGCGGCCATAGCAGGTAAGGCCAGTAGTAAAGCCCGGTCACCCGAGGGCGTGATGAAGGTTGCGGATATGGTGATGAATGAAAACCACAGAGGAACAGCCAGATGCAGTCCAGGGCGCATTCTCACGAGTTGTCTGCGCCATTGCCACAAAGTCCACAGGACCAGTGGCCAGGCCGGCCAGGTAAACCAGGCCAGCAGGCTGCCCAGGCTTTTCAGATGTTGCCAGTCTGTCCGTGGCCATTCAATTCTCCAGCGCCACAGGTCAAGGCTGCTGGTTAGAGCCGCCAGCAGCACACTGAAGATAAGCGTCGCAATAACCCAGCGCCATTGGCGTGAACGACCAATTTGGGCTTGCGAGTCATCCAACGCACAAATGACGGCTGCGCCAAGGCCAATCAGGATGGCCTGTGACGGTGCACCCGAAAGCATCAGGCCAAGCATGCCCGTAAAACCTGCAATGGCGGGGCCCAGCGTGCGGTAAGGCATGGCCGCAATGGCATAAAAACTCAAAGCGGCAAAGCAGAGCTGAGTCTGGGCTGGCGTAGTCTCATGCGACAGTTGCGCAAGCCCTAGACAGGCAATTAATGCTAGCAAGCCGCCATCGGCCAAAGCACGGGCGTAATCAGGCGCTGATGCCTCTCCCCCAAAGGCAAATGCAACAGGTTGAGCGCGTGGGCTCCTGGCCAGGTAATAAATGGCCTTCCAGGTTGACAGCAGTGTTAAGGCGAGTAGAAATATAAAAGGAATTCGGGCTGCCAGATCAGGGGCTATCCAGGCAGGCGCAAGCATCAGGGCCCACGCACCCAGCCAATAAGGCAGCAGAGCATCTACTTCAGGGGGCAGACCTGCCAGCTTCGGGGAAAACCAATGCTGGCCAGTTCCCGCCAATTCGGCCATCACACCAAAGGCGGAAATATCATCGCTGCGCCAGGGCTCACGGCCGATAAAGCCAGGAAGCACATAGGCAAGACAAAAAATAAGCAGCGCCAGGTGAGGCAGTCGGCGAACCGCACCTTGGGTAACGATGGCTGGCGAGGGTTGTTTCACAGCTTGTCGCAGGATGACTGGAACGGGTACAGAGCGTCTTTATCATGCAAAAGGGCAGCGCGGTAACCCGTGCTGCCCTTGGCTGGAGCAATGCGATTTACTTGGCAGCAGTTTTGCCGAAACGGTTGCGGAACTTCTCAACACGGCCGCCCATATTGTCTACAGACTTTTGTGTACCGGTGTAGAACGGGTGCGATTCGCTGGAAGTATCCAGTTTGTAGAGCGGCAATTCGCGGCCGTCTTCCATCTTGATCATTTCCTTGGCATTGGCGCAGGAACGTGTGACAAATTTGAAGCCATTGGACAAGTCCACAAAGCAAACATCTCTGTAATTGGGGTGAATTCCGTCTTTCATCAATCTTCTCCATCAGTTGCGGCAGCCGCACCAGCCTATTCCGGTGTACTTATCGCTAAAACCAAGCATTATAAGGCCCTAGCCACCACGGCGCATCATGTCAAAAAACTCGCTGTTGTTCTTGGTAGCGCGCATTTGTTTGAGAACCATTTCCATGGACTCGATTTCGTCCATGTTGTACAAAAATTGCCGCAAAATTCGCGTTTTTTGCAAAATTTCGGGCTGCAGCAGCAACTCTTCGCGTCGTGTACCGCTGCGATTGAGTTGGATGGACGGGAATACGCGTTTCTCGTACAAACGTCGATCCAGGTGGATTTCTGAATTTCCGGTTCCTTTGAACTCTTCAAAGATAACCTCGTCCATACGGCTGCCGGTATCCACCAGAGCCGTGGCAATGATTGTTAATGAACCGCCCTCTTCGACGTTGCGGGCCGCACCGAGGAAGCGCTTGGGACGCTGCAGGGCATTGGCGTCCACACCTCCGGTCAAGACCTTGCCGCTGGACGGCACCACATTGTTATAAGCCCGGGCCAACCGTGTGATGGAGTCGAGCAGGATAACCACATCTTTCTTCAGTTCCACCAGGCGCTTGGCACGCTCAATCACCATTTCCGCAACGTGCACATGGCGGGCTGCTGGTTCGTCGAAGGTGGACGCGATGACTTCACCTTTGACCGTGCGCTGCATCTCGGTGACTTCTTCGGGACGTTCATCGACCAACAAGACCATCATGTGGGAGTCAGGGTAATTGGCGGCAATGGCGTGCGCAATGTGTTGCATCATCACAGTCTTGCCGCTTTTGGGCGGCGCGACCAGCAGGGCGCGCTGGCCTTTGCCTATCGGGGCAATGATGTCAATCACGCGGCCAGTGATGTTTTCTTCGCCCTTGAAGTTTTCCTGCTCCAGTTTCATCTGGACCTTGGGAAAGAGGGGGGTCAGGTTCTCGAACATGACCTTGTGTTTGTTCTCTTCCGGTCCACCACCGTTGACCTTCTCGAGCTTATTCAAGGCAAAGTAGCGCTCTCCGTCTTTGGGTGTGCGCACTTCGCCTTCAATCATGTCACCGGTATGAAGATTAAAGCGTCGCACCTGGCTTGGGCTGATGTAGATGTCATCGGTGCTGGCGGTGTAGCTGGAGTCCGGACTGCGCAAAAAGCCGAATCCGTCTGGCAATATCTCCAGAACGCCGTCCGCAAAAACCTGTTCGCCGGTTTTTGCACGCTTCTTGATGATGGCGAACATCAATTCCTGCTTGCGCATGCGCCCGGTGTTCTCAATCTCGAGTTCCTCGGCTTGCTTGAGGACTTCGGAGACGTGCAGTGCCTTGAGTTCGTTTAAATGCATGGAAACAGCCCGGTTGGGGAAAAAGTTGAAATCAAAAGAAGGTAAATCAAGGGGGGGAGAACATATGGCAGCGAATGGGTAAATCCTGCCATTTTGAAAACTAACCCGGTCAAAGGCTGACCGGGTGGTGACTAATTATGCATCAGGCCAGTTGTTGGTCAATAAAGGCGGTGAGTTGCGATTTGCTCATGGCCCCCACTTTGGTGGCAGCAAGCTGTCCGTCCTTGAAAATCATCAGGGTAGGAATGCCACGAATGCCGAACTTGGCGGGGATATCACGATTCTCATCCACATTCATTTTGGCCACCTGAAGCTTGCCCTCGTAGGCGGTGGAGACCTCATCCAGAATAGGCGCGATCATTTTGCATGGGCCGCACCACTCAGCCCAGTAATCCACCAGGACGGGATGCGTAGACTGGAGCACGTCAGCTTCAAAGCTTGCGTCTGATACATGTTTAATGAGTTCACTGGCCATGATGTTGTCCTTTTTGGGTACTTGGGGTGTTGGGTACAGGTAAAGTGGGGAAATTGTGACAGAAACCAATCCCCTGTGTCGATTTCTCATTTGCTATGGATGAAATAGCAATAAATCATCACGTGGTCTGGGCCTGGGATCAAACGACACGAAAGATCCGGCAGGAGATGCAACACCGCAGGCTTCATCCGTCTGACGTGGTGGTGGTGGTGCCTTACGCACAGTTGATGCGCCAGGCCCGCAATGCATGGCTGCGTAGTCATGACTCGGCAGGACTGCCAAGCCTTCAAGCGCCGACCCTTTTTCTCCCCTATTTCCAAACTTCCATGAACTGGAGCCGTAGCCTTGCGGGTTTTGTGCCAGCACCGCAAGATATACATATGGATGCCGCACGCGACGTGCTCACAGCTGCGTCGTTGCTCAGCCGGGCAGGTCTGGCCGACCAGGCCGGTTTGTTGGCAGGCCGTCTCATGCAGGCGGCGTGGAGCCTGGCCCGGTTGGCTTCAGCGGTGCCACCCGAAGAGCGCCTGACGTGGGGCCATGAGACCGGTCTGACCCTGTCCGTCGGTATGGATGCACCGATGGTTGCTCTGGAGACTGCCATCGCGCGTATCGCTTTGGCTTGGGCAGCCAGCTCCAGTTATGCCACTGACGCCGTACTCAAGGCCAGGCCGGGTTTGCTGGTGGTACTGGAAGGCTTTCAGTCCGAGCCGATCACGCGGCAGTTGCTCAAACAAAGGCCGGATCATGTCATGGTGTTACCCCTGGACATGAGCCAGGTAGCGGATCTGACACCCACGCCGGAAGATCGGGTAAGTCTGATCAGACCGACTGAATCCGCCGGATCACCCATATCGCCAAGTTCGTCATTCAGTACGTCATCCAGTACGGCCTTGTACATGGCGCGTGATGTGAGTGACGAGTCTCAAATGGCGGCAGCTTGTGTGCTCAACCACCTTCGGGCAGGGCGAACACCAGTGGCTCTGGTCGCCCAGGACCGGTTTGTGACGCGTCAGGTTCACGCGCTGCTCACGCAACAGGGCGTGACCGTGCTTGATGAGACTGGCTGGAAGCTTTCAACAACCCGTTCAGCAGCCTTCGTGATGAACCTGCTGCGAGCCTGTGCCTGGAACGCTTCGATGGACACAGTGCTGGATTTCATCAAGAATGCCCCCGCTTTTGATTCAGCCACGGTCAGAGCGCTGGAAGTGTCTGCGCGCCGATTGGGCCAGCGCGACTGGAACGTCATCACTGGCCACGAGGTCATCCAAGATCAAGTCCAAGCGCTTCGTGACAGCCTCAAGGCGGACCGTAAGCTCAAGGCCTGGATTGCCGACCTGCGATTGGCCCTGGGGGCAGCCGGCCTGTGGTCGGTTCTTTCGCAAGACCCGGCGGGTCAGCAGGTGCTTGATACCTTGCGACTTCACCCCGGCGACGAACTTGAGTTTGAGGATGTGGCTTTGCGAATGAGCCAGGGTGACTTCGCCTCCTGGGTCAATCAGGCACTGGAAGGTCAACGATTTTCATCCAAGGCAGACGCCACAGTTCAGGTGATTATTCTTCCCCTGAGCCAACTCCTGGGCCGCTCGCTGGCGGCTGTGGTCATGCCTGGTTGTGACGAGGTTCGCCTGGTGACATCCCCCGAACCCGTGGGTATCTGGACGCCTCAACAACGTACGTTGCTGGGTCTGCCGGGTCGTGAAGAATTGACACTGGCCCAGCAACGTGCCTGGAATTACCTGCTGAAGTTTGCGCACGTCGACATTGTGTGGCGTAGCAGTGAGGGGGGCGAGGCCCTCGCCGCCAGCGGTTTTGTGCAGCGCTTGCAAAGCCAACAACAACTGGCTTTGTCGCCCGACCCGCGTAGCCCGCGTGCATTAGTGGCCAGACCCTGTGCCAAGCCCTTGCCCCAGGGCCATGCGCTGCCGCTCAAGACCCTGTCCAGCACTGCTTACGAAGACCTCCGGCGCTGCCCGTACCGGTTTTTTGCTTTGCGACAGCTCAAGCTGCAAGTCTCTGACGAGCTGGAAACGCAGACCGATAAGCGCGACTTTGGCAATTGGCTGCATGCCGTCCTCAAAGCGTTTCATGACCAGTTGAT
>JBILKC010000142.1:0-7293 GCA_044376885.1 Hylemonella sp.
AAACTTAAGAGGTATTGACCAGAGCAGGTCGGGAGAAAAACATGGCAGTTGATGACAAACCTGAAGATGAAGGTGCGTCTGATTGGGCGCAAGCCTTGCAGGATCAGAATGCAAGCGATTTAAAAAACGATATTGAGCATGGTGGCGTGCTTTCTGGTGGAGAATCTCCCCGGCCATTCGGGGCTTCTGCCGACGGCGCAGTCAAAGACATCAATATGGTCCTTGACATTCCGGTGGAACTGTCGGTTGTGTTGGGACGTACACGGGTGCCGATCAAGCACATACTCCAACTGGGTCAGGGCTCGGTCGTAGAACTTGACGCCTTAGCGGGTGAGCCTATGGATGTGCTGGTCAACGGCTATTTGATTGCACAGGGCGAAGTGGTTGTGGTCAATGATAAATTCGGTATTCGTTTAACAGCTGTGGTAACACCCTCGGAGCGATTGCGCAGAGTTAGCAAAGGGTAGACATTCAGTAATGACGCAAACCATCGTCTCCGTTGTTGTATTTCTCGCACTTCTTGCTATCGTGCCGCTGGCCATCAGGTGGTTTCAAAAGCGCTCTCTCAGCGCCACTTCTTCGTCTTCCTCAGTTTCTAAAATAGTGTCTGCACTGGCTGTTGGTCCCCAGCAGCGGGTTGTCACGGTTGAGGTTGGCCCACAGGGCTCCCGCACCCAGCTGGTGCTGGGTGTGACGACCCACTCGGTGACTTGCCTTCACAGCTTTGCTTTAGATGAGTCGCCGGATCCAATGCCCAGCAATTTGACAAACCCAAGCATTTGAAATTGATTACAACCAAATTGAACCCTGGTTCAAGTCTGGCAAGGTACAGCGCCAAAACAGCTCTGTGCCGATTGACTGTTGGCGCGGTTCTGCTGTTGCTGCAGGCCGGCGTGCACGCCCAGAGCAATGGTCAGCTGCCGCTGCTGATTGGCAATACTGAGGGTGGAGCCAGTTATTCAGTACCCATACAGACCCTTCTTTTTTTTACTGCGCTGTCTTTTTTGCCAGCGGTGCTCTTGATGATGACGGGGTTTACAAGGATAGTGATCGTTCTTTCCTTGCTCAGGCAGGCGCTGGGCACACAGTCCTCGCCGCCAAACCAGGTGATTGTGGGCTTATCGCTTTTTTTAACGTTCTTCGTTATGGGACCGACACTGGACCGCATGTACCAAGACGCTTATCTGCCTTACACCCAAAACAAAATTTCGTTTGAGGTGGCTCTTGACAAGGCTGAAGCGCCCATCAGGCAGTTCATGGTCAAGCAAACCCGTCAATCGGACTTTGCGCTGTTCGCGAAGCTAGCAAAACTGGATGGGGATGCAAGTGCCCAGACAGCGCCTTTGCGTGTTTTGGTTCCCGCCTTTGTAACCAGTGAGTTGAAGTCGGCATTTCAAATCGGATTCATGATCTTTATCCCTTTTCTGGTGATTGACATCGTGATTGCCAGCGTGTTGATGTCACTGGGTATGATGATGTTATCGCCGGTGCTGGTTGCTTTGCCCTTCAAGCTGATGTTGTTTGTACTGGCGGACGGATGGAATTTGTTGATTGGCTCGCTGGCTGCAAGTTTTGTGAGTTGAAGGACGGCAATGAACGCACAAATGGTTCTGACGATGGGGCAAGAGGCATTGATCATGCTGATGATGGTTTCTGCGCCAGTCCTGGGTACCGTTTTGGTTGTTGGTTTGTTGGTGAGTCTTTTTCAAGCGATTACCCAAATTCATGAGGCCACTTTGGCATTTGTTCCCAAACTGGTCGCCGCTTTGGCCGTCTTTGCCTGGGCTGGGCCCTGGATGCTCAATATGCTGATTGAGTACATTCGCCGCACGATTGAGTCGATCCCGTCCACGGTCATCTAAAGGCCGTGATCGCTATCTCTGAAGCTCAGTTGATGGCGTGGTTTACGCCGATTTTCTGGCCTTTTTTGCGTGTATTGGCTGTCTTTAGTTCAGCCCCCATTTTTTCCACTCGGGCATTTCCGGTCAGAGCCAGAGTTGCGCTGGCTTTTTTTGTCGCCGTGGCGGCTCAGGCTGGCATGCCGGAACAGCCGGTGATCAGTCTTAACAGTCCGCAGGCTTGGGGAACCGTTGTTCAGCAGGTTGGTATTGGTTTATCCATCGGTTTCGCCATCCGACTGGTCTTTGCCGCAGTTGAGCTGGCTGGTGAGGTAATCGGATTCCAGATGGGTCTGAATTTCGCCGCCTTTTTCGACCCTTCGCTCAATGCCCAAGTCTCAGCAACTGCCAGGTTTTACGCCTACATGGCATCGCTCTTATTCATTGTTTTGAACGGTCATTGGATGGTGTTGATGGCCGTGATTAAAAGCTTCGAGGTCTTCCCGGTCGGACAGAATTTTCTTGAGGCACTGAGTTTGATGAAGCTCTATACCCTGGGCAAAGACCTGTTTGCCACTGCGCTGTGGATCGCCTTGCCGGTGTTGGGTATGCTCATGTTTGCCAACCTTGCTTTGGGTATCGTATCCAGGGTGGCGCAGCAGATGAACATTTATGCCGTGGGGTTCCCGATCACCCTGGCCGTAGGACTGATCGGAATCGCCACGTCTTTACCTATGCTCGATCAGCCGTTTATGGCGCTGATGGAGCGGACCATTGATATTTTTACCTCGCGCTGAGCCCTGGTTACACTAGGCCATTGCGAATAGCGTAAACA
Organism: Hylemonella sp.; assembly: GCA_044376885.1. Lineage (GTDB taxonomy): Bacteria > Pseudomonadota > Gammaproteobacteria > Burkholderiales > Burkholderiaceae_C > JBEIGE01. The sequence goes on from JBILKC010000142.1 coordinate 2,674, forward strand.
GTCATTTCGGAGTTGTTTGTCAGCTTCAACTTTTCTAGTACCCGAGACCGGTAAACACTCACTGTTTTAGGGCTCAGCATCAGTTCTTCAGCGATGTCTGACAAGCGTTTGCCCGAGGCTATTTTGAGTAGCGTTTGCAGTTCTCTTTCTGACAGGGATGCATGCAATGACTCATGTGCAGGCGCAGATAAATTGTCAACCAGCATTTGTGCAACCGTTGGTGTGACGTACTTGCGACCCTGAGCCAGAGTCCTGACGGCGGTAATCAAATCGGCCGGATCTCCGGCTTTGTTCAAATAGCCTTGTGCGCCAGCTTTCAGGCAGCGAATGGCGTATTGGTCTTCGGGGAACATCGACACCATGAGAACTTTCACGGGTGAATTCGACTCCTGAAGGGTCGCCAACACCTCAAGCCCACCTCTTCCGGGGAGGTTCAGATCAAGCAGCAGAACATCGCAGGGGACGGCGCGTAAAGCCTCTCTGACTTCGGCATAAGTCCCTGCTTCCGCAACAACCTGAATATCAACCGCTTCGGTCAGAGTGTCCCTAATGCCCCGTCGAACGACCGCATGGTCGTCGCACAAGATGATACGGATCATGACAGGGCGTCCAGACTAAAAGTCGCCGGCAGTGAGCCAATTGGAACTGAAAAAATAACTGATGTACCCTGGCCTTCCCGGGTACTGACATCGAGCCAACCGCCGATTGAACGTGCGCGCTCACGCAGCCCCTTGATACCAAAGGATTGCGGTTTGTCAAACTCGGCAGCAGAAATGCCGCGACCGTTGTCATTGATTTCCAAGGTCAGAAACTCTTTGGAGTCAGAAAGCTCAATTGTGACTTGTGAGCAGTTGGCATATTTCGAGATGTTGGTCAAAGCTTCCTGCGCGGTTCTGTAAGCGGCCAATTCGATATTTTTAGCTGTATCGGATTGTGTCAGGGCTGATCTGAAGGTGGTGTTGATATGCGTGCGTTTCTCAAATTCTCCGGCCAACCAGTCAACCGCCGCCTCCAGGCCCTGGTCAAGGATTGCAGGCCTCAGGTTCATCATGATTCTTTGACTAGCACCAATGGCGTGCTGCAGCATGTCGTCTGCCATTCGAATATGTTCCAGCGGACCAGGCTCTTTCAAATGCCGACCCAGCCAGGACAAATCGAAGCGGATGGCCGCCAGTGAACCGCCTATATCATCATGAATTTCCCGCGCGATCGATGCCCGCTCCTGCTCAATCATGGCTTGAAGATGGCTTGAAAATTCTGCGAGTCGCTGTTCGGATTGGGCCAACTCCACCATGGCTTTTTCCCTGGCCCGGCGGGCTTCCTGTACTTCAATTGCACGAAGAATCACACGTTCGAGCCGGCCAATGTCTTCTTTGAGCAGGTAATCACTCATTCCAAGTTGTATTGCAGCGACAGCGGCCGTTTCTCCGATAGCTCCTGACAAAAGGATAAAGGGGATTGTTTTGAGTCGCTCAGGGCCATTGAGCCATACGTCGGCTGCGGTGAATCCAGGTAAGTGGTAATCTGCTAAAACAACATCAAAATGTCCCTGCTCCAGCAATGAATAAAAGGCCTCTTGGGTGTCTACCCGCGTCAGGGCGAACTTCAATGGGGTGCGGCTGAGTGCGCGCGCAGTCAACTCATGGTCTAGTAATGAGTCTTCCAAATGCAGAATTCTCAAAGGAATGGTTTGGTTTGACGGGTCCATGAAGATGCGAGAATTGATTTAATATGTTGGGTGATGCAAGTGCGGGAGCCGTGCTACATGATTTAGCCGGGCTTTTTTCCTAGCATCCACGGTATGCTAATTTAATTTCACCCCTGATAACTGAGTATTCTGCTAATTTATTACAAGCTTTAACGAGATCCAATAGAAGAAAACTGTTTGCGGATCGGGTTAACACACAAGTGATTCATGCCTCTTAACGATCTGTCAACGAGTGAGCCGACGAGTGTCATAGGCGACTCTGCCGACCTCACCCAGTTTTATCAAATCTTCTTTGAAGAGGCTAGCGAAAATCTGGACCTCATGGAGCAGTTGATTCTTCATCTGGACGTTGAATCACCGGAAGATGAGGATCTCAATGGCATTTTTCGCTGCGCCCACTCTTTGAAGGGCGGCGCAGCAACTTTCGGCTTTCCCGATGTTGCGCGGCTTGCCCACCAAATGGAACACCCCTTGGATAAATTGCGCCGGCATGAACTGAAACCCAATGCAGTTATGGTTGACGTGCTGTTGGAGGCTGCCGATGCAGCCCGGGTTTTGCTTGCCCGTCACCAAGCGGGTGACCCGGGTCAGGCGCCATCGAACGTCGATTTGGTTCGGCGCATCAATGAGAGCGCAGTTGGCATTGCGTCTGCGAGATCGGTGGATGCTGACCCAACCGATGCGGCCTTGGCGCTGCACGCGTCCAGTCTTCGGCACCTCGAAATCTGCATTGGACCTATGGAAAGACCAGCGGATGCCGACGCCATCAAAGAACTTTTCAGGGATATTGCCGGCTTGGGTGAGATTGCGGTGCTGCCCAGCGATAAAGCCGACACGCGAATCTTTAAAGTAATCTCGTCTTCCAGCAATGAAGATCTGCTGGATTTGTTTGCACTTCATGTGGCTCGGGAGCTCGTTGTCATTCGCGACCTTGAGTCGGGTGAATTTGCTTCTCAAGTGGCCTCAGGTGCCTATGCGGTGGCGTCCGAAGCGGCCACTATCAGGGTAGCCATTCACAAGCTTGACCAACTGATGAGCCTGGTAGCGGAGCTGAAGGGTACGCAGACGATGCTGGAGAAGTACGGCCAAGCCCTGGATCCGGGTGTTCACGCGCATTTGTTGACGGCATTAGATGACCTCACACGCAATACGCTGGCTTTGCAGGAGTCAGTGATGTCAATCCGGATGATTCCCATGTCTTTCGTTCTGAGTCGGTTTCCCCGGATGATCAGGGAGATGGCCAGCAAATCCGGCAAGAAAGTTGCTCTCGTCGCGCATGGCGAGGCTACAGAACTGGATAAGGGTTTGGTCGAAAAAATCGCTGATCCGTTGATGCATTTGGTTCGCAACAGTTGCGATCATGGCATCGAATTGCCAGAAGAAAGGCTTGCAAAAGGCAAGCCTGAAACCGGCACGATCACCCTGACTACGGCTTACCAGGATGGTGCAGTCGTGATTGAGGTGCGCGATGACGGCAGGGGCTTGTCGCGAGCCAAAATTCTTAGCAAGGCGCGTGAGCGAGGGATTGAGGTGCCGGATCGGATGAAGGACGGCGATGTGTGGAAAATGATCTTTGCGCCTGGTTTTTCCACGCTCGAAGTGGTCACTGATGTGTCGGGCCGTGGGGTGGGCATGGATGTGGTGATGAATAACATCACCGCTTTGAATGGCACCGTTGATATCGAATCCACCGAAGGCCAGGGGATGAGTGTCAGCTTTCGTGTGCCACTGAGTGTGACTGTCATGGAAGGGTTGACGTCACCCGGTTCCGACGACATGTTTCAACCTGCAAACTAAATTTGTCCGAAAGCATGCGGGCTTATGGTGTCAATATCTATCTCTATCGCATCTGGATCAGTGTGACTTCCTTGGTGGGGCATCTGCTATAACCTTGCCGCGTTTAGCCACTGCCGATAATTACCCTATGCAAATCAGTTTTACCAAAATGCAGGGTGCAGGCAACGACTTTGTGGTGCTTGACGAAACACAGGGCCGCTTGAGCCTCACCGTAGCGCAATACCGCTTTCTGGCCGATCGCCACTTTGGCGTGGGAGCTGACCAGATTCTCAGCGTGCGCCCCTCGCCGGAGCCTAGCATCGACTTTGAATACATCATCCACAATGCCGACGGTTCAGAGGTCGAGCAGTGCGGGAACGGCGCGCGCTGTTTTGCCCGCTATGTGCATGACCAGGGATTGACACGCAAACCTACTATTCGGGTACAGACGCAGAGCGGCATCATTGAGCCCACCTTGCTTGAGGATGGCCGTGTCATGGTGGACATGGGTGCTCCCAGCTTTGACCTGCACAGCTTGCCGTTTGAGGCCTCCGGCCTGCAGCCTGAGGTCGATGGAAATTGGAAAAAATGGCCTCTGGCCCTTTCTGATATTGACCACTCAGCTATTTGTTTTGTAGCATTGGTATCGATGGGTAATCCGCATGCAGTCCAGGTGGTGGCCGATGTCGACACCGCGCCCGTACTCGCCCAAGGCCCTTTGATAGAGCGGCATTGGCGCTTTCCCAAAAAAGTCAACGCCGGCTTCATGCAGGTGCAAGATCGCCGCCACGTTCGCGTGCGGGTGTTCGAGCGTGGCGCCGGCGAAACCTTGGCGTGCGGTACCGGCGCCTGTGCTGCGGTGGTGGCAGGCATCCGACTGGGACTGCTCGATGCGTGCGTTGAGGTGCAGACCCGGGGCGGCACCTTGACTGTAGCCTGGGATGGTGAGGGGCTCAACGGTCCGCACAATGTCATGATGACCGGGCCGGCAGTGCGCGTTTTCAGCGGGTCAATCGATCTGCCAACCCTTTAAGACCTTGACCAACATCTGCCATTCACCATGAACCCAACTGCCATGAACCCGATCACCGAAGACGACATTGCCAACTACCTGGTCCATACACCTGATTTTTTTG
>JBILKC010000143.1:0-7257 GCA_044376885.1 Hylemonella sp.
CTGATTTCTGTGCTCTTTCCAGCGCCATCTGTTCTTCCAACTGCTGGCGTCCCTGCTTGACCACCGCGATCAGCTTGGTACGGTCTTTGTAGTTCGGGTGCATTTTCTCGAACAAGTCCAGGTTGTGTTGCCGAAAGCGCTGCGTGATGCGGTGAGAGTCTTCGCGGGTTTGCCCCATCAGTTCAAGCACACTGCGAGCGCTGTGCAGGCTGGATTCAAACAGCTCCCGCTGCACATGGGCCACACCTGCATCACGCAACTCGTGCCAGTGGGTGACGTCTTTGGCGCGTGCCACGATCTCGAGATTTGGGAAATGCTGTTTGGCCAGGGCCACAATGCGCAAGGACTGCTCCTTGCCGTCCACCGCCACCACCAGCACCCGGGCCTTTGCCGCACCTGCCGTTCGTAACAAATCGAGCCGGCTGGCATCGCCGTAAAAAACCCGGTAGCCAAAGCTGCGGGCGGCTTCAATCATGTCGGCATCGTGGTCAAGCACCGTGCAGGGTATGCCTTGTGCCAGCATGACACGGGCCACAATCTGGCCATAACGGCCAAATCCAGCCACGATGATCTCGGCTTCTTGGGGCTCGGAGATCTCTTGCATCTCGGGCTTGCCGCAGTCGGCAAAGCGCGGCAGCAAGAACTTGTCTAGCGCCACCAAAAGCAGCGGGCTGACCAGCATGGAAACGGCCACTGCACCAATCAACAGGGAAGCTGTTTGCGCTTGAAACACATGGGCGCCGGCAGCGGCCTGAAACACCACAAAGGCAAATTCGCCGCCCTGTGCCAACAGCAGGGTGAAGACTGGCCGCTCCTGAAAAGGCAACTTCATCTGTCTGGCCAATGCGTAAATAACCAAGGCTTTGACTGCAAGGAATCCAACAACGATGAAGACCATCTGGCCGGGCGATTGCATCAGCACCCCAAAATCAATGCTCATGCCCACGGCAATAAAGAACAGCCCCAGCAGCAAGCCCTTAAAGGGTTCAATGTCGGTTTCCAGCTCACGGCGGTATTCACTCTCGGCCAATAGAACGCCGGCCAAAAAAGCCCCCAATGCCATGCTCAGGCCCACTGACTGCATGAGTGCAGCAATGCCAACCACCAGCAACAAAGCCGCCGCAGTAAAGATTTCCGGAGTGTCTGAACGCGCTATCCAGTTCAGCACGGGGCGAAGCAGCAGGCGACCGCCGAGCACGATGGCGGCGATCACGGCAATGATTTTGAAAGCTTCCAGGTAATGATTGACATCCGTCGTGGCCTGATTGACAACAGAAATCCCAGCCAGGAGGGGAAGCAACGCCAAAATCGGGATTGCTGCCACATCCTGAAACAACAAGACTGAGAATGCCGCCTGGCCGCTACCGGTGGAAAACAAATTTCGCTCGCTCAGGATTTGCAGCGCGATGGCGGTGCTCGAGAGCGACAGCCCCAGGCTGGCCACCAGGGCGACTTTGGCATCGACCCCGAAAAGGGTGGCTAAAGCTGTGAGAAGCAAGGTGCAGATAAGTACCTGAGCGCTGCCCCAGCCAAAGATAGGCCTGCGCAGTTGCCATAGCCGTTTGGGCTCCAGCTCCAGGCCCACCAGAAACAGCATCAGCACCACGCCAAACTCGGCAAAATGCAAAATATCCTGGACATTGGTCACCAGTCCCAGGCCCCAGGGGCCAATGGCAATGCCTGCGACCAGGTAGCCAATGATGGCACCGAGCCCGAGAAATTTACACAGCGGCACAGCAATCACAGCCGCGCTGAGGTAAATGAAGGTGTTGATGAGCCAGGTTGGGGTATGTTCCATGAATGCTAAGCTACCATAAAGTTTTATTTCTGAATCATCTTTGAGGCCAAGGAGAACAATATGCCAGTTGTTGTTGTCGCCAACCCCAAAGGCGGCGTGGGCAAATCCACTTTATCCACCAATGTGGCGGGCTACTTTGCCAGCCGGGGTTATGCCACCATGCTGGGTGATACCGACAAGCAACAGTCTTCCCGGCGCTGGCTGGGTTTGCGACCTGATCATGTGAACCCAATCAAGACCTGGGACATCGGCAGCGACCGCGCCGCCAAGCCACCCAAAGGCATCACCCATGTGGTGCTCGACACACCGGCTGGTCTTGAAGGTGCGCACCTGGCCGAGGTCATGCGTCACGCTGACAAGGTGTTGATCCCTTTGCAACCCAGCATTTTTGACATCTTTGCCACACGTGATTTTCTGGACCATATGGCCCGGCTGGGGCAAAACCCGAAACGTCGTATCGGGATCGTGGGCATGCGGGTGGATGCACGCACCATTGCTGCGGAAAAGCTGCATGAATTCGTCGACAGTTTGTCCCTACCGGTGCTGGGCTACTTGCGCGACACCCAGAATTACATACACCTGGCCGCACGTGGCTTGACCCTGTTTGACTTGGCCCCGAGCCGGGTGGGTAAAGACCTGGCCCAATGGCAGTCCATCTGTCACTGGCTGGACAATTGAGGAACAACCTTTGAAAACCTTTCAGACTTTGGATGAGTTTCATGCACTGGTCGGCCAGGAGGTGGCCGTGAGCGACTGGACGCTCATCACCCAGGCTCAGATTAACCAGTTTGCGCAAGCTACCGGCGATGACCAGTGGATTCATGTGGACGAAGAAAAAGCCAAGGCAGGGCCGTTCGGTGCGCCCATTGCGCATGGCTTTCTGACGCTGTCTTTGCTGCCGCTTTTTTTTCAAACCGCCATCACCGTGGTTGAGTCGCGTCTGGGGGTGAATTACGGCCTGAACAAGGTACGCTTCATGGCACCTGTGCTGGTGGGGAGCCGCTTGCGGGGCCGCATGACACTTTTGGCGTGTCAGCCTATCGAGAACGACGGCGTGCAACTGACCTGGCAAGTCACCGTTGAGCGTGAAGGTGCAGCCAAGCCGGTGTGTGTAGCCGAATCCATCGCGCGTCGTTACCCTTGAGCAAATCCGTTCTGTCGCCAGGCTTCAAAGACTGTCACGGCCACGGCATTCGATAAGTTCAGGCTGCGCTGACCCTGCTGCATCGGCAGACGCAGACATTGGTCCGGACCGAAGCTTTCACGCACCGCGTCGGAGATGCCTTTGGTCTCCGAGCCAAACACCAGCCAGTCGCCCGGCGCAAAGACCACGTCAAAAGGGCTGCGCGTGCCGCGTGTGGTCAGGGTAAACAGGCGCAGGGTTGGGGGTTGCTGGTCCTGCAGAAAATCCTGCCAGCTGGCGTGGCGCTGCACCTGGGCGTATTCGTGATAGTCCAGCCCGGCCCGGCGCATGTGTTTGTCGTCCATTGAAAACCCCAAAGGCTCGACCAGGTGCAGCGTGCAGCCGGTGTTGGCCGCCAACCTGATGACGTTGCCAGTGTTGGGGGGGATCTCGGGTTCTACAAGAACGATGTGAAACATGCTGAATTTTAGGTGGCTGAATGGTGGTCGTTTATTCGGTTCTGGCGATCACCAAGCCGGTGATGTGGGCCACCCCCGCCTGGCGCAGGGTTGTTGCTGCAGAAAACAGCGATGCACCGCTGGTCATGACATCGTCCACCAGGACCACGCGCTTGCCCTGCAAGCCCCTATGGCGCAGCGGCTCAATCGCAAAAGCGCCATCCAGATTGTGCAACCGGTCTTCCCGCTTGAGACTGCTTTGTGAGCGTGTGTGGCGCACGCGCAGCAGCAAGCCATTCGTACATTTATCCGGGCTGAGTTGTCGCGACAGCTCCAGTGCCTGGTTAAAACCCCGCTCCTTCAGGCGTTCAACCGACAAGGGCAGCGGGAGCACCCAGTCGGCCTGCTCCAGCGCAGGCTCAACCCAGGGCGTGCTGCGCATCAATTGCGCAAAGGTCGCGGCCCATCCGGGACTGCTGCCAAATTTGAAGCGTCCGATCAAATCCGACCAGGGGTAGCCATAGGACACACTGGCCAGGCAGGCGTCAAGTGGTGGTGGCGTGCGCAGGCAGATGCCGCATTGCGTAACACCGGCGGGCACGATCAATGCGCAGGTGCTACAGCGTTGACGGGGTTGGGCAAAACGCGCCACGCAGTCGTTGCACACCGTTTGTGCCGGCCAGGCGTGGCATACCGCACAGGCGCTGGGAAGCCTGGATGTCAAGCCATAAAGCAGGTTACGCAACATGGAATCAATATACTCGCCAACCACTACCCAGCCCGCCCATGCCTACAGACCGCCCCCCCACCATTGACCCCCAGGCTGCGCGGCGCTGGCGCGCTTTGCCGCAAGCGCAATCGGCCTGGTTGCATGATGAGGTTGGCCGTCGCATGGAGGCGCGCTTGGCTTGGATCAAGCAAGCGCCCGAGACCTGGGTGCATTGGGAGCCGGTGAGCGGCGGCTTGAAGACCCATGCCCTCCTTGCAACCCGTTATCCGGATGCACAGTGTTTAATGGTCGAACCCCTTGCCGGAAATCAATTATTAGCTATTAAATCAGTAGCTAAACCATGGTGGCACCCCGGGCGCTGGAAAAGTCAGGCCCGGTGTTTGCCCGAAGCACCCGATGGCGGTGCCCAGATGCTTTGGGCCAATATGGCCCTGCACATGGCAGCGGATCCCCAGGCTTTGATCGGCCAGTGGCACCGGGCAATCGCTGTGGATGGTTTTTTGATGTTTTCCTGCCTCGGGCCCGACACACTGCGCGAATTGCGCGACCTGTACCAGTCCCAGGGCTGGCCCGAGCCTGCCCATCTGTTTACCGACATGCACGACTGGGGCGACATGCTGGTGCAAGCGGGTTTTGCCGAGCCTGTGATGGATATGGAGCGCATCACCTTGTCGTTCGATACGCCTCAGCGCTTGCTGCGGGAGCTGCGCGAGCTCGGCCGTAACCTCAACCTCGCACGATCGCCGGGCTTGCGTGGGCGGGGTTGGCTGGCCCAGCTGCATGAGGCGATGTCGCAGCAACTGGCGCACAAGGCCGAGCAGGGCCGCTTGACCTTGACCTTCGAGGTCATTTATGGCCACGCATTCAAGCCTAAGCCGCGCATTCGCATGGGTCCGGAGACGGTACTTTCATTGGATGAAATGCGCGAAACCCTGCGTAAGCGTGAAAACGGGTAATCGAGCCCGTCGCTATGGGGATGGTCCAGTGGCTGGTCTACAATAAGTTGGTTTTCGTTGCGGTGCAACAAAGTCAAATGAATTTTTCCAAGGCGAAGTAGAAGTGAACATGATGAAGAGCTCTCTCAACAAACTGGCTTCGGTGGGCTTGATGGCCATCACCTGGGTCTGCTCAGCGTTTTTTGCACTGGCCCATGCCGTTAATGACTTGCCTGGTGGTCCAGCTGTCAATCAACTTAACCTTCACCCCCCGGCAACCAAAATTGCGGAAGAACAGGCCTGGCTGCACTGGTTTATGCTGATTCTTTGCACTGTGATTTTTGTTGCGGTTTTCGCAGTGATGTTTTATTCCATCTGGAAGCATCGCAAATCTGTGGGTCACAAGCCCGCCAATTTTCATGAGTCTGTCAAAGTTGAAATTATCTGGACCGTGATCCCCTTCATCATCGTGATCCTGATGGTGCTGCCCGCAACCAAGGTACTGGTTGCACAAAAAGACACGACCAACGCCGACCTGACCATCAAAGCCACTGGCATGCAGTGGAAATGGGGCTATGACTACATCAAGGGCGAAGGCGAAGGCATAGGCTTTATTTCCTCATTGGATGCCGGTCAACGTGAGATGTCCAATGCCGGCAAGCCCGAAGGCGATGACTATCTGCTTAAAGTGGACAATCCATTGGTGGTTCCTGTCGGCAAAAAAATCCGCGTGATTACCACTGCCAATGACGTAATTCACGCATTTGCGGTACCTTCTTTTGGCATCAAGCAGGATGCAATTCCGGGCTTTGTTCGTGACACCTGGTTCCGTGCAGAAAAAACCGGTGACTTCCACGGCCAGTGCCAGGAACTCTGTGGCAAGGAACATGCCTACATGCCCATCCATGTGAAGGTGGTCTCTGCGCAAGACTATTCCAAGTGGGTAGATGACGAGAGAAAAAAAATGGCTGCCAAGATGGATGATCCCAACAAGGTTTGGGTCCTCGATGACCTGGCCAAGCGCGGCGAAAAAGTCTATGCCGCCAACTGTGCTGCTTGCCACCAGCCCAACGGCAAAGGCGCCGGTCCGATCAAGGCCATTGATGGTGCAGCCGTGGTTCTGGATGATGACAAAACCAAACAAATTGCGATATTGTTGAACGGCCAGAACAACGGCGCCATGCCAGCCTGGAAACAGCTCAGCGATACCGAGATTGCTGCTGTGATCACGTTTATCAAAAATAACTGGTCTAACAAGACCGGCCAGATTGTTCAACCGGCTGACGTCAAGTCGGCTCGCAAGTAACGCAGTCGCGCCTAGACTTGCCCCTGAATTTATAGAAGCATTGGAGAAACCCGCATGAGTGCCGTTTTACACCCTCACGACCACGCGAATGATCACCATGATGACCACCACGCCCCAACCGGCTGGCGTCGCTGGGTGTATGCCACCAACCACAAAGATATTGGCACGCTGTACCTGCTGTTCAGCTTCACCATGTTCATCATTGGTGGAATACTCGCACTCGGTATCCGCGCAGAACTGTTCCAGCCCGGACTGCAGGTGGTCAACCCCGAGCTCTTCAACCAGCTCACCACCATGCATGGCGTCATCATGGTGTTCGGTGCCATCATGCCGGCCTTTGTGGGCTTTGCCAACTGGATGATCCCGTTGCAGATCGGCGCGGCCGACATGGCCTTTGCCCGCATGAACAACTTCAGTTTCTGGTTGCTCATTCCGGCTGCCATTCTGGTGGTGTCTTCGTTCTTCATGCCCGGCGGTGCCCCCGCTGCAGGCTGGACTTTTTACGCCCCGCTGACCCTGCAAATGGGCCCCTCGATGGACGCCGGTATTTTTGCCCTGCACATTCTGGGCGCATCCTCCATCATGGGTTCGATCAACATCATCGTAACGATTTTGAACATGCGCGCGCCCGGTATGACGCTGATGAAAATGCCCATGTTCTGCTGGACCTGGCTGATCACTGCTTATCTGCTGATTGCCGTGATGCCGGTGCTCGCGGGCGCCATCACCATGACGCTGACTGACCGCCACTTCGGCACCAGCTTCTTTAACCCCGCAGGTGGCGGTGACCCGGTGATGTTCCAGCACATCTTCTGGTTCTTTGGTCACCCCGAGGTGTACATCATGATCTTGCCCGCGTTCGGCATCATCAGCCACATCGTGCCGGCCTTTGCCCGCAAGCGTCTGT
>JBILKC010000144.1:0-7233 GCA_044376885.1 Hylemonella sp.
GTCATTGTCGAACTCTCCAACAGCAATACCGGCTACAGTTTTTTCCTGGATCAGTACCCACAGCAAGGCTGGACACTGGTCAGCGCGGTACGTGGCAAATCCAGCCTGCTGGTGTTTACCAAACCGGATCGAAGTGCAACCGTTGAAATTGTTGATGCTGCAGGATTGGCGTCGGCCAGTGCCACACTGACCGTTTCGCCTAAAAATTCGCTGCCAGTCGCACCAAAGAAACCCTGATCAACCGCCCTTTTTGGAGCGCTTGCCGGGGTTTTTCTTGCTACGTGTAGAAACACCACGCTCAAGGCTGACTTTCTGTCCACGACCTCCCGTGGCCAGGCTCATGCCGGCAAGCGGTTTGGGTGCGGGAGTTGCTTTGCGATCGGCTTCGGTAACGATTTTGTTGCCCATTTGAATATCCTTGGTTTATTTTGGAAAAGAAGCATTAAGCCACAACGGGACTATGCTAATACGTGCCGGGGTAGGCACCACCATCAGCCAGCACATTTTGGCCATTGACATAGCCGGCATGCTGACTGCACAAAAAAGCGCATATGGCACCAAATTCCTGCGCAGTGCCAAAGCGCTGGGTCGGGTTGGTCTTCTTGCGCGCTTCCATCACAGACTCGATGCTCTGGCCGGATTTTTCAGCCGCGCCCTGCATCGTGCCACGCAGGCGGTCGGTATCAAACGGGCCGGGCAGAATATTGTTGATGGTCACACCCCGCGCTGCATACTTGGGTTCTCGGGCCACGCCGGCCACAAAGCCGGTAAGCCCGCTGCGCGCACCGTTGGACAGGCCCAGAATATTGATCGGGGCTTTGACTGCGCTCGACGTGATATTCACAATGCGACCAAAGCCACGTGTCGCCATGCCCTCAATACACGCCTTGATCAACGCAATCGGCGTGAGCATATTGGCATCAAGCGCCTTGATCCAGGCCTCACGGTCCCAATCCTGAAAATTACCGGGCGGCGGCCCACCCGCATTGGTGACCACAATGTCAAAGTCCTTGCGTACCGCAAAAACTGCAGCACGGCCAGACTCTGTGGTGATATCAGCCGCCACCCACAGCACCTGGGTTTGGGCAGCTGAAACTTCGGCCTGCAATTGCGCAGCGGCCGCAGCCAACACTTGCTCACCGCGCGCCACAATCACCACATTGACGCCTTCACGCGCCAGAGCCTGGGCACAGCCCAGGCCCAATCCTTTGCTGGCACCGCAAACCAGGGCCCACTTTCCCGAAATTCCCAGATCCATAAATTCCTCTAAGAAACAAAAACAATGCCTGCGATGATACGTGCAGACATTACGTGAGCGTTCGCGTAGAACGGGTAAAAACAAAGATTCCGGCAATCACCAGAACCGTTCCGGCAGCAACCCAGGCCGTGAAGGGCTCTCCCAGAATCAGGACACCCATCAGAATCGTCGCGATCGGGCCGACCATACCGGCCTGAGCAGCGGCACTGGCACCAATGCGCTCGATGGCCATCATGACCATAAGTACAGGCAGCGCTGTGCACAGCGTCGCATTCAACACCGAGAGCCAGATCACCTCGGGTGCCACTTGCGCGGCTTGCAGCGGGCGCAACACCACAAACTGCGCAATGCACAGCACGCAGGCCACGCTGGTGGCCAGCCCCACCAGCCGTAAAGAGCCCAGGCGTTGAACCAGTTCACCGCTGTAGGTCAGATAAATCGCGTAACTGACGGTACTTGCCAACACCAGCAATGTACCCAGGACAACATCGCTGCCCTCCAGTCTCACCTCGTGCCCGAACACCAGCAAAACACCGGCATAGCTGATGCCCATGCCCAACAGGTGCATGCGCTGGATACGGCGTTTAAACAACATCAGGCCGAGCAAAAGAACCAGCGTGGGATTGAGGTACAGAATCAGCCGCTCCAATGACGCGCTGATGAAAGCCAGACCGGCAAAATCCAGATAACTGGCCAGGTAGTAACCAGTGAACCCCAGGCCAAAAACGCCTGCCCAGTCCCGGCGTGACAACGCGGGCTTGCCCCGGCCTGACCACCAGGCCATGCAGGCAAACAGGGGCAGCGCAAGCAACATGCGGTACATGATCAGCGTGACTGCGTCAACGCCGTAACGGTAGGCCAATTTGACGATGATGGCCTTGCCACTGAACGCAATAGCGCCCAGAACAGCCAGAAAAACACCCGAGGCAGAAGGTCGTGCGACCAAGTCAGTAGCCGGCGGCCTGTCCGTCACGGCGGGAGTCACTGGCTGCCACATAGCCATGCACCGCTGGGTCGCCGGCCCGCCAGATGAATTGACCGGCACCAAAGTCCTGGTAAGAGTCGTTGATCACTTCCATTTTGTGACCCCGCTGAGCCAGACCTTGCACAGTTTCTGGGTTCATGTTCGATTCCACATTGATCTCGTAGCCCGCGTTGTAGCGCCAACGCGGTGCGTCGCAGGCGGCCTGCGGGTTTTGTTGATAGTCCAGCATGCGCACCAGGGTTTGCAGATGGCCCTGGGGCTGCATATTTGCACCCATCACACCAAAACTCATCACCGGCTGACCGTCTTTGGTCAGGAAGGCCGGGATGATGGTGTGAAAGGGCCGCTTGCCTGGCTGCACCTGGTTGATGCCCGGCTCCAGACTGAAGGCATGACCGCGGTTTTGCAGACTGACGCCGAAGTTCGGCTCGACGCAGCCCGAACCAAAGCCCATGTAGTTACTTTGGATAAAGCTGACCATCATGCCGGATTCATCGGCTGCAGTCAGGTAGATGGTTCCGCCTTTGACAGGATTACCCGCACCAAAATCCTGAGCCTTTTTCATGTCAATGAGCTTGGCGCGGGACGCCAGATAGGCGGTGTCCAGCATCTGATCGACCGTCACTTCCATGCTGGAGGGCTCAGCCACGTAGCGGTACACATCAGCAAAAGCCAGTTTCATGGCCTCGATCTGCAGGTGCTGGGAGTCCGTGCCATCCAGGGCCATGGCACCCAGATCAAACTGGTCCAGAATGCCAAGTGCGATCAGGGCAGCAATGCCCTGGCCGTTGGGCGGAATCTCGTGCAGGGTGTGATCACGGTAATTTTTGCCGATAGGCTTGACCCATTCGGGTTGATAGGCAGCAAAGTCACTGGCCTTGAGACTGCCCCCGTTCTCGTTGGAAAACTTCTCGATGGCGTGAGCAATCTCGCCACCATACAAAGCCAAGCCCTTGGTTTGTGCGATGGCTCGCAGACCGCGCGCAGCTGCCTTGAACTGGAACAGCTCGCCCACATGGGGTGCACGACCCCAGGGCAGAAATGCCTGTGTAAAGCCGGGCAGACCCTGCATTTCAGGTGTGGCTGCAGCCCATTTTTCCTGAACCACAGTAGGCATAAGGTAGCCCCGCTCGGCAATGTCAATGGCAGGCTCCAGCAAGTCGGCAAAAGGCAGTTTGCCAAACCGCTCACTCAGGGCCATCCAGCTACTGACTGCGCCGGGAATGGTCACGGCATCCAGCCCGCGCTTGGGTGGCGTGGTGGTGTGCTGGCCGTACTTGTGTTTGAAGTAGTCCGGCGTCCAGCTTTTTGCGGCACGTCCCGAGGCGTTGAGTCCATGCAGTTCTGTTCCATCCCACAAAATACAAAATGAATCACTGCCCAAGCCGTTGCTGACCGGCTCCACAATGGTCATGACCGCCGCAGCAGCTACGGCGGCATCAACTGCATTGCCGCCTTTTTGCAGCATGCGCAGGCCAGCCTGGGCAGCCAGGGGATGTGAGGTAGAGACAACGTTGCGCGCAAAGATAGGCAGTCGGGTCGTGGTGTAGGGGTTGGAAAAATTGAAGTTCATGGTGTTTTTTGATGCTCGATAATTTTTTTGTGCAGGCGTCGCAGTGACCACCAGACGGTCAATCCCACCAGCGGGACGGCCAAGGCTGTGGTGAATTCCCCGCTCAATGGCCACCCCAGCGCGTGTGCACCTTTGGCAAGGTAGCTCACCAGCCCGACGATGTAATAGGTGATGGCCGCTACCGACAGCCCTTCGACGGTGGACTGCAGTTTCATCTGTAAATCCTGACGTCTGTTCATGGCGGCCAGCAGCGCCTGACTACTTTGTTGTTGCTCGATTTCTACCCGGGTTCGCAGCAGGTTGCTGATGCGAGAAACCCGTTGCGACAGCGAATCCTGGCGACGCTTGGCCCATTCACAGGTACTGCGTGCCGGTGTCAGCCGGCGATCCATGAACTCGCGGATGGTTTGCATACCCGGCAGGCGCGTCTCGGCAATGTCATCGATGCGCTTGTCTACCAGCTCAAAATAAGCTGCACTGGCTGAAAAACGGGAGTGCGTAGCCGCATGCTGACTTTCCACCTGCCCGGCCAGGCGGGTTAAACGGTCGAGCAACTGGGGTTCTTCGCTGCGGTCCACACTGCGAATGGAGTCTGCCAGTTCTGCCAGCTCCCGCTCAGCAGATGCCAAGGCAGACGAGGCATCCCGGGCCGCAGGCAAACCCTGTAAAGCTGCCATGCGGTAGGTTTCGATTTCCAGCAGCCGCTGCACCAATCGGCCCAGTCTCCGGGGCGACATTTCATCAATGAACAGCAATATCCGTGAAAAACCGTCGGCGTGGATCGCAAAATCGGTGTAAACCTCACCACTGTTGCCCGCTACGGATGACGCTACCAAGGAGTCTTCCTGAAGCACGTGGCGAACCATGGCGGGAATATCTCCCTGCAATGCAAGCGCCCACAAGTGCAGACTGGCCAGGCACTGCCCCGGCAAACCGGCCAGCCAGGCCTGAGGCACTACCGCGATCGCCTGATCAGGCTCGTCTTTGGTGGGTAAGTCAGAACCCAAGGTCCGCAAAAATGTCCAGGTCACAAACTCCGTGTGCAATTCCCAACGCATCCTGAATGCGCCTATGTCCATCCGGATGTGATTTGCCTTGGCATCGGGCAGCGGCAGATGGTGATCCCGCAACAGTGCAGCCACGTGCTGGCGACTGGCTTCACGCTCGGCCGCATTGCAAACCATCACCACATGTGAAATGGCCAGTGGCGTGCCCATGGCTTCGGGCGGCCGGGCATGAATTTCGTTGTGCAGCCCGCGTCGCAGGGCATGCTGATTCAGGAGGTTGGTCTGGGACATCATGATTTCCAGCCGCTATTGTGACGCACCATTGAGGCCTAACGCTCAAACCCCAAACGCAGTACCAAGAAAAACGGCACCCGAAGGTGCCGCTCTGACTGCGCTGCAGGCAGCAGCATCAGTCATCCACGAAGGCTTCCTGGCGCTTGTTCTTCACGGCTGGTAACAATACGATGATCACCATCAGCACTGCTGCAGCCAGTAGACCGGCAGACAGGGGACGCGTCACAAATACGCTCCAGTCACCCCGGGAGAGCAACAAGGCACGGCGCAGGTTTTCTTCCATCATCGGTCCCAGAATGAAACCCAGCAACAAGGGCGCAGGTTCCGCACCGATCTTCACGAAGGTGTAGCCGATGAAACCGAACATGGCCACCATCCAGATGTCAAAGGTGTTGTTGTTGGTGGAATAAACACCAATGGCGCAGAACAGCACAATCGCCGGGAACAAGAAGCGGTAAGGCACAGACAGCAACTTGATCCACATGCCAATCAGCGGCAGATTAAGAATAATCAGCATGGCATTGCCGATCCACATGGAAGCAATCAGACCCCAGAACAACTCAGGGTTGCTGGTCATGACCTGGGGGCCAGGCTGAATATTGTGGATAGTCATGGCACCCACCATCAAGGCCATCACGGCATTGGGTGGAATACCCAGTGTGAGCAAAGGTATGAACGAGGTTTGCGCACCGGCGTTGTTGGCAGACTCAGGGCCTGCAATCCCGCGGATGTTGCCTTTGCCGAACTGAATTTCACCTGGCCGCATCTTCATCTTCTTCTCAAGAGCGTAGGCTGCAAAGGCGGCAAGCAAAGCACCGCCACCGGGCAAAATCCCCAGGGCAGAACCCAGTGTCGTGCCACGCAGGACGGCCGGGAACATGTTTCTGAAGTCTTCTTTGGTTGGCAAAAGGCCAGACACTTTGGTGGTAAAGACCTCGCGTTCACTTTCCTTCACCGACAGGTTGCTGATGATCTCGCCATAGCCGAACACGCCCATGGCAACCACCACGAATCCGATACCGTCGGTCAACTCAGGAATACCAAAACTGAATCGTGCGACACCGGAATTGACGTCGGTTCCGACCAGTCCCATCAGCAAGCCCAACACAATCATGGCCACAGCCTTGAGCAGCGAGCCTGAAGCCAGCACCACCGCACCAATCAGGCCCAGAACCATGAGCGAGAAATACTCCGCAGGACCGAACTTGAAAGCCAATTCAGTCAACGGCGGCGCAAAGGCCGCCAAAATTAAGGTACCTACCGAACCGGCAAAAAACGAACCCAGACCCGCAGCAGCCAGAGCCGGCCCCGCTCGACCGTTACGTGCCATCTGGTAGCCGTCAATACACGTGACCACCGAAGATGACTCTCCAGGCAGATTGACCAGAATCGCTGTGGTCGAGCCGCCATACTGGGCACCATAATAAATACCGGCAAGCATGATCAGGGCAGACACCGGGGGCAAAGCATAGGTAGCAGGCAGCAGCATGGCGATGGTGGCAACCGGACCAATGCCGGGCAGCACGCCAATAAGCGTTCCCAATACGCAGCCAATCAGGGCATACATCAGGTTGATGGGCGTGAAGGCCACGCCGAAACCGAGCGACAGGTTATTGATTAATTCCATTTTTTATGCTCCTTAACCCGTTATGAACATGGGCCACACCGGCATCTGCAGTTTGAGCAGCATGATGAAGGCGGCATAACTGCCAATAGCCAGAATGGTGGCAAGGATGAAAACATCACGTACCTTGAATTTTTCACTGGCCAGGCTGGCAATAAACACCAGCGCGTAAATGGCAACAATCAGGCCCATGGAGGGTAACTTGATGCTGGGCAAGCCACCCAACAAAATGCCAAAAACCACGTTGGCACCGAGCACAAAGGCAATCGGCTTCCAAGCCCATGATCCAACCTTGTCGCCATTTGCAGTGGTTTTGACCAGGGAGAAGAAAATCACCAAAGCCCCGAGTGCGGCGAGCAAAAAACCCAGCATCATCGGGAAATAACCTGGACCCATGCGGGCTCCGGTTCCGACTTTGTAGGTGGTAGCACCCCATGCGAAGGCAACGCCTACCAGCAGGAACATCAGACCACAGAAAAAGTCTTTCTGACT
>JBILKC010000145.1:0-7192 GCA_044376885.1 Hylemonella sp.
TCGACTTACGGCGTGTGTGGATTGTGTTTAGGGCCAAGTAACGGCTTTTGTCCGGTTCTTTTCAGGACTGGTTTATTGTTTTAGGAGAGTGAAATGAGAGTTTCGGCTTCGGTCAAAAAAATTTGCCGTAACTGCAAAGTTATCCGCCGTAAAGGCGTCGTTCGTGTGATCTGTACTGATCCACGCCACAAGCAGCGTCAGGGCTGATCGCAAGAGTTATAGAGGACGAAAATGGCACGTATCGCAGGCATCAACATTCCGCCGCACCAACACGCTGAAATTGGCTTGACAGCCATTTTTGGAATTGGTCGCACTCGCGCACGCAAAATTTGTGTGGCGTGTGACATCGCTTTTTCCAAGAAGATCAAAGACTTGACTGATGGTGACCTGGAAAAAATTCGCGATCAGATCGCAAACATCACGATTGAAGGTGACCTGCGTCGTGAAACGACGATGAACATCAAGCGTTTGATGGATATTGGATGCTACCGAGGCTTTCGCCACCGTCGTGGCTTGCCTATGCGTGGTCAGCGTACACGTACCAATGCGCGCACGCGTAAGGGTCCGCGCAAGGCAGCGCAATCGTTGAAAAAATAACCGGCACTGAAAGAATATTATGGCCAAGGCTCCTGCTAATAACGCTTCTCAGCGCGTTCGCAAAAAAGTTCGTAAAAATGTTGCAGACGGCGTGGCTCACGTTCACGCGTCTTTTAACAACACCATCATCACGATTACCGATCGTCAGGGAAACGCCCTGTCATGGGCTTCGTCAGGTGGACAGGGTTTCAAAGGTTCACGTAAGTCAACCCCATTTGCGGCGCAGGTCGCATCAGAGGTCGCAGGGCGTGCAGCCATTGAACAGGGCATTAAGAACCTTGACGTGGAGATTAAGGGCCCAGGCCCGGGTCGCGAGTCTTCGGTTCGTGCCCTCGCAGCTCTGGGAATTCGCATCAACATGATTGCGGATGTCACCCCTGTGCCGCATAACGGTTGCCGCCCTCAGAAGCGTCGCCGTATCTAACGGGTGTTGGGCTTGTTTACAAGCCGGCATCTTTTTAATCAAGCCCACCGCTGCCTGTACTTTGCAGGTAGCTCCCGCAAGCAATTGCGGCAGATGACATAAAGGAAGTTCAAGTGGCACGTTACCTCGGCCCTAAGGCCAAACTATCACGCCGTGAAGGCACCGACCTGTTCCTCAAGAGTGCACGACGCTCAATCAGCGATAAGGCCAAATTTGATTCCAAGCCCGGTCAGCATGGCAGGACTTCTGGTGCTCGCACTTCAGACTTTGGTCTGCAGTTGCGCGAGAAGCAGAAGGTCAAACGCATGTATGGCGTACTAGAGCGCCAGTTCCGCCGTTATTTTGCTGAAGCTGATCGTCGTAAAGGTAACACCGGCGCTAATCTGCTGTTCATCCTTGAGTCTCGTCTGGACAACGTGGTTTACCGTATGGGTTTTGGCTCTACCCGTGCTGAAGCACGCCAATTGGTCTCTCACAAAGCCATCACGGTTAATGGTAGCTCGGTCAATATTCCCTCTTACATGGTGAAAACCGGCGACGTCATTTCTGTCCGTGATAAATCCAAGAAACAAAACCGAATTGTTGAAGCATTGCAGTTAGCCCAGCAGGTCGGAATGCCTGCCTGGGTTGAGGTGAGCATTGACAAAGCTGAAGGCACCTTCAAGAAAGTACCTGATCGCGATGAGTTTGCAGCTGATATCAACGAATCGTTGATCGTCGAGTTGTACTCACGTTAAACCATTTTTTGAACCCGTCCCTGGCTCGTAAAAACTTGCGAACCAGGCACTTCACCAGCCTTACCGGTGTAACGAGCCGGGGGTATTGACAGGAAGTCTGAATGCAAACAAATCTGCTAAAGCCAAAATCTATCAGCGTTGAGCAAATCGGCTTGAATCGCGCAAAAGTTTCCTTAGAGCCGTTTGAGCGGGGCTATGGTCACACGCTCGGTAACGCGCTGCGCCGTGTTCTTTTGTCATCCATGCCAGGCTACGCCGCCACGGAAGTAACCATTGCCGGTGTTTTGCATGAGTACTCGTCCATTGACGGCGTACAAGAAGACGTTGTTAACATTTTGCTGAATCTCAAAGGCGTCGTTTTTAAACTTCATAATCGTGATGAAGTCACTCTAAGCCTGCGCAAAGATGGTGAAGGCGTTGTGACAGCGGGTGATATTCAAACACCGCATGATGTTGAAATCATTAACCCAGAGCATCTGATTGCTACGTTGTCTCATGGCGGCAAGCTTGACATGCAGATCAAGGTCGAAAAGGGCCGTGGATATGTGCCTGGCACCATGCGCCGCCATGGCGACGAGTCCACCAAATCCATCGGTCGAATTGTTCTTGATGCTTCGTTTGCTCCGGTCAAGCGAGTCAGCTACACGGTTGAAAGTGCCCGGGTAGAGCAGCGTACTGACCTCGACAAGTTGGTTGTTGAGATTGAGACCAACGGTGCTATTTCTGCAGAAGAAGCCGTTCGTGCATCAGCCAAAATTCTGGTTGAGCAGCTGGCTGTCTTTGCTCAACTGGAGGGAGCAGCTGGCGTGTTCGATGAGCCTGCCCGTGCTGCCGTGAACAACAACATTGATCCGATTCTTCTGCGTCCGGTCGATGAGCTTGAGTTGACGGTGCGCTCTGCAAACTGCCTGAAAGCTGAAAACATTTACTACATTGGTGATTTGATTCAGCGTTCTGAAAATGAGCTGCTTAAAACACCTAACTTGGGCAGGAAGTCACTCAACGAGATCAAAGAAGTACTCGCTTCTCGTGGTCTGACACTCGGAATGAAGCTTGAGGGCTGGCCGCCTGCGGCGTTGGAGAAGCGCTGATAAAGGCTAAAAAATTCAATGGATCTCGATTGAGATCCATTGTCATGGTCAGTACCTGATACGGCTGATCTGTTTAAAAAAGGAAATCAAAATGCGTCACGGACACGGACTAAGAAAACTCAATCGAACCAGCGAACACAGGCTTGCCATGCTTCGCAACATGATGAACTCATTGATTGAACATGAAGTCATCAAAACCACCGTACCCAAAGCCAAGGAGTTGCGTCGCGTGGTCGAGCCTATGATCACATTGGCCAAGGTTGCAACGGTTGCAAACCGTCGCTTGGCATTTAATCGGTTGCGTGATCGCGACAGCGTAACCAAACTTTTCAATGACCTTGGTCCCCGCTTCAAAGCTCGTCCGGGTGGATACACCCGCATCTTGAAAATGGGTTTTCGCGTGGGTGATAACGCACCCATGGCATTGGTGGAGTTGGTTGATCGTCCGGCAGCGACTGATGCCAATTTAGATCAGCCTACAAAGGCTGATTGAGCTACAATACACGCTTACCGCGCGATGGAGCAGCCTGGTAGCTCGTTGGGCTCATAACCCAAAGGTCGTAGGTTCAAATCCTACTCGCGCAACCAACAAAATAGCGGTATTCCGCTGCAGTAACCGCCCACTTTAAGTGGGCGTTTTTGTTTTTGGCCCATTTTTGGCCCAAAAATGGCTCACATTTGGCCTCAAGTTTTTGAGGAATGGTCAATTGTGACCATTGGGTGTTTGGCTTTCATTGTGGTTCCCCTTCATGCCCGCAGAAAGTGGATCTGTTCATGAAGTTGCAATCTGTTACTTGAAAGACATGATCGATCTGCTGCTTAGCAGAGGTCAAACCGGCGCACTTGATCTGTCTCAGACGCTCTATAGCTGGCATTGAAATCTCCAATCACGTAACTTCATCATTGCCTCGAACCCCAAGATACCCAATGCCCGTTTGAAGTTCAGCGTCAGCTCGTTCAAACTTATCCAATTCTTGAGTGTGCCGAACTCGTAGTCAACAGTCAATGGTCAGACGATTAACGATGACAATCCAGACTTGTCAGCGTCAGAGGTTTTATTTGACTTGGGTTAGAGAGAATTGAGAAGTTGCACCGGAAGTGATGCATGCCGCTTGTCGCTTTTGTCCTGCGATGCGACGTTGCGCATTGGACTCGCGCAAGGCGCATGTCTTTTTGTCGATCCAAAGCGAGGCAAAGACGGCGAAGCAGCTTGCTCAAAGCATGGTAATTGCTAAAGCATTCAATTTAGAGATGTTGTCTACGGTGGTTCAGTTCGGAATAGGTAATGGCGAAAGCTTAAGCAATATCGGCAGATTCGCAAGGGATAGAAAGTGTTGAAGCGCGCTCTGGTGGCTATCGGTGCTGGTTGTTCTTCCCGCTTTGCCAGTTGAGTCGACAGGTGCTGTAAATCTCTCCTAGTGGAGCGCTGGACGCTAAACAATTTTAAAAATCGCTGGATATATTGTTTTGAACGGATAGGCAGGGCTCCAAAACCCCGCAAATCGAGACAAATCCAACCAGCGGAAGATACAAACATGGTCTCCATAGTCAGCGGCAACACCCTAGGTCTTAATCTGAGTTCATTGGCCACATTAGGTCAAAAGGGAAATCTTGGCAACGCAGCCCAAGGCCGCAGTGGGGAACAAGTCTTTGTCAACGCTGACACCGGAAACTTGGTCATCCAAGACCGTGACGACATCCTGATAGGTACTGGCTTGGGGCTAGCCACCGTGCGCACCTACAACAGCCAAGGCAAACTCAACGACGACAATGCTGACAACTGGGCTGTGGTGGGATACCGCTCTCAAATGGTGCTCTTTGGCACCCTCAATACGTTAGGTAGCACCCTAACGCGTACGGCCGAAGACGGGGCTGAAGCCGTTTACACCTGGAATGCCAGTACCAGCAAATACGTTAGCACCGCTGGTGGCGGAGCCTACGATACCATCATAGCCACAGGTGCAGGCACCAGCGCCCAATACATCTGGACAGATGGCGACACCGGCCTCATTGAGCGCTACAACCAAGCTACAGGGCGCCTACAGAGCCGCAGCGACACCAGCGGCAACACTGTCAACTATGCCTACAATGCACAAGGCAATTTAGCCAGCATGAGCAGTGCCAGTGGCGAAGCCACCTATTTTGACTATAGCGGAACCAACCTTACCCAAGTACGAACAGTTACCAGTGCAGGTGCTACCCTCACCCGCACCCGTTATGGCTATGACACCAGTAACCGTCTCATCATAGTCACGGTCGACTTGACCCCCGAAGACAATGCGATAGCAGACGGAAAGACATACGTTACCAACTATGCCTACGACGGGACTAGCAAACGGGTGGCCAGTATCACTCAGAGTGATGGTAGTTCCATCAGCTTTGCCTACACTTTAGCTAATGGCAACTACCGCGTCACCAGTACTACCGATGGCCTGGGGCACATTACAAAATACGCCTACACCGATAACTTAGGTACTGCTAGTACTCTTACAGCCAGTGCCAACAGCGGGATACTTTCCACTGCTGGTAGCGCTAGCAGCACCTTAAGTGGCACGCTAAGCACCAGTTCCAGCAATACCCTCACTGGCACGCTAAGCACCAGTGGCGCCAGTGCCTTAACTGGCACGCTCAGCACCAGTGGTACCAGTGCTTTAACTGGTACGCTCAGCACCAGTGGTACCAGTGCTTTAACTGGTACGCTCAGCACCAGTGGTACCAGTGCTTTAACTGGCACGCTCAGCACGACTAGCAGCAGTGCGCTTATTGCTACATCATTGACGACGCCGCTAGCAGCCTGGGGTACTGCTACCCTGCGCGAAGGGCTCAACACCGCTGCAGCAACCGCGCCACAAGTCACTTACGACCAAAACGGCAATGGTATGGCAGTGTGGGTTTTGGGTGCAGACTTGTACTACAGTCTGTACAGTAAAAACAGCGAAAACTGGAGTAACGCTGTCTCGCTAGACGGCACCCTCACCGGCAGCCCTACCGCCCCCAATCTTTCGATGAGCGCCAATGGCAACGCCTTGGTCACCTGGGTGCAAAACAGCAACATCTACGCACGCCGATATATTGCGGGTGTGTGGGACGGCGCAACCACTATTCCCCTGTTGGAAAACGGCAGCGGTGCAGCCGTCAACCCGATGGGTGCGATTAACGATGCAGGCCGTGCAGTGGTGGCTTTTGCACAAACCGATGGCACCAGCTACAACCTGCTGGCCAATGTCTATAACGGCACGGCTTGGCTTGTTGCGCCCACCAATCTAGATGACCGTGGTACAGCCAACACTAACGCGCTGGACACCACCAAGGTGCCTAGTGTCGCCATTGATGTGCAAAACAATGCCACCGTTACCTGGCTGCAAAAGACCAGTTCACAAACGGTAGACAGCCTGTATTACAGCCGTTACACCGCCAGCACCAACCTGTGGTCTAACACCGATTCGACTACGCTAGAGAACACCACCACGGCGGTCACGGCACATAAGATCGCCTTTGACAGTAACGGCAATGGACTCGTGACGTGGTTACAAGGCACCAGCCTCTTTGCCAAAGCCTACGCCAAGAGCACCAACACTTGGGGTGCAGCAAGCACCTTAAGTTCCACAGCCAGTGGTGTGCCCTCATTGAGCCTGAGTAGCAATGGCAGAGGGCTGGTGACGTGGCGCCAAGGCAACGACATCTTCGCCCGTCGTTTTGCAGCCGGTGCTTGGATTGGCACTGCAGCCGAATCCATTGAGGCACTGGCAGGGGTGGCGGCGAACCCCGTGGGTTCTATTAACAACAGTGGCCAAGCGGTCATCGCCTTCATCCAAAACGACGGCACGCTTAACAACCTGTATGCCAACCGCTACAGTGGTACTGCTTGGACAGGCGCTGTTGTCTTGGAGAGCAATGCCAACACATTGGGCACGGCTGTTGCCGACACTCCTAGCGTGGCTATTGACGCCAGTGGCAACATTAACACTCTGTGGCTGCAGAAAAACGGTGCTGAGACCAACAACAGCGTCTACAGTAACCGCTACAACGCGCTCACCACTCCGTACTACACCCTTCCCGCAAGCCCTACTTGGAGCGCAGTTGCGCAAGCCGTGTACGGGGTCACCGCTGGCAATGCGGTTGCAGCAGGTGCCGCCCTGCAAAGCGCCATGGGTAACCCCACGTTGGTGGCTAACAACCGCCTAAGAGGCTTCCCCGCCACGCTGAGCTACACAGTACCGGCCTACTACAGCGTACCAACGGGTGCGACTTGGACCAGCATTACGCAAGCCCTGTACGGCACCAGTGTGGCAAGTGCGGTTGCAGCCCTGCAAACCCAGCAAGGCAACCTCACGCTGACCACG
>JBILKC010000146.1:0-7168 GCA_044376885.1 Hylemonella sp.
CCCGTAAGGGCCAGACGTCCGAGAGTAGGTTCCGGGGCGGGTCACAGGAACGATGACACCAAGGGCACGATCAACCACCACGCTTCGACGGATCAAACTCTCCCGCTGAACACTCAAGCCGCTTGAAATGGCTTTGATACGCGCATCCAGGCCTGAACGGATGCTTGCGGCAGAAGCGTCTGAACCCAAAACCGCAGAAAGCTCCACCGAAGCCTGACGCAAACCCACCGCGGCAGACTCCAGTCTCACCGGATCAGCATCAAGCAGGGCGGTTGATACAGCATTGAAAAAAAACTCGACCCTTTCCAAAGGAATTTCAATGCGTTCGTTGGTCATCAATTGGTTTTCCAGACGGGTTGATTAAGTTTGTGTGCGATTCAGCATGTCTTTCGCATTGGCCAGCAGTTTGTCAGCAATCACACCCGGATTAACCACATAGGTTCCGTTATCAATGGCCGCACGTACTTCGTTAACCTTTGCAGTGTCCACTTCAGGAGATTCGGTGCTTTTGGTCTGCTCGAGGGCACGCGCACGGGCGGAGAATGTGACTGCAACACCGGCTGAACTGGCCTCACGCGCAGCTGTTGCTGCCGGCGTTTGCTGGGCTGCTTTGGCGGCAGCCGCACCCGTGGTTTGCGACGGCGGCGGTGAATTAACAGCGATATCAGATGACTGAGGAATTTTCATGGTGCGCTCCAGTATCGACCTAGACGAAGGGTCGTACACATGTTGTCGGCACTTTCTTGACTGACTTTAGGCCTATTTGCATGTTCTTTTCTTGGGTTACAACTCCAAACGAACTGTACGCGCATCCAGTACCAGTGCTGTCATGATGCGCCCGCTGTCCATGCGAACCCGGGTTTGCTGCCCGACCACTCCGGCGGCCAATGCCTGGCCATCTGATGTAATTTGGTAACCGGCACCCACCGCAAGCACCCTGACTTGTGCACCGGCCTGAAATACCTGGGCTGCGCGAACCATGTTTTGCCGCAAGGTCTGACCGGTAGACAATGGCCGAGTGGCGACTTGTCCCGCGGCCTGCGCTATGTCTGCGATGACCGGACTGCTGTCTTGCGCCCAGTCCACCTCGGCCTGGGTCAAGTCGGCCTCGCTGATAACTGCACCGGACGCCACATCCCGCTTAACCACCCAGGCGGGCCCGGTGGCCTTGATGGTGACAGGCAGGAATACATTCCATTTCACCTGGCCATCGGTACAACGCAAGCCAAGCCGGGTTTTGCCCCACAAGCGCGTCCCGGGGGGAAGATAGGGCTCTACCCGCGAGCAAGGTGCCAACTGGAGACGACTATCGAGTGAGCCAACGCTTACTTCCATGCGCAAAGGCATAGTTTCTTTAGAGCGTGTAGAGGTCAGGGCCTGATCCAACCAGCGCTGTGTGTCATTTAAGAAATCAACATCAACCCTGTTCGCGTCAGCTCCGCGGTAAGCGACCTGGGAGACCGGCGCTGTCTGGGCGGAGGCAATCGATCCCAATAAAACAGAAGCTGAAACTGATACAGACAGCCCAAGCCACATCACGGATCGCAATGCAAGAGAAGAGACGTTAGGTAGGTTGCGCATGATGGTCGACATTCTTTAAAGGAGTGGTCCGTTTACAGCCTTGCTCAGTAAATGGCTCGATGTGTCGAATATAGAGATGCCAGCGGATCACAAAACGTCAAAGTACGACGGGATTACCCCCCTTATTCAGGCAATCGGACATTCAAGTTTTTCCCATAATTGCCAGACGTCAAAGACCCGCAGACCTGACATGTGGCTTTGAAAACTCAGATGAGGTAACTTATGTTTGCACAAATGACCCGTGGAATGGACTTTCATTCGAAAGCCTTGGTTGTGCGCGCCGAACGCCAACGTGTCATCGCCAGCAATATTGCCAATGCAGACACGCCTGGTTACATCGCCCGGGACATTAATTTCCGCGCTGCCTTGGCAGAAGCGACAGACAACAGCAAAACAACAGGCGGCATGACAGGCTCGAACATGTCTTCAAAGCAGACCAATAACCGCCACATCCCCTTGTCTGGCGGCTCCGGCCTTTTAGGCAACCCTTCGTCGCTGGCATTCGCCGCGCAGACGCAGCCCAGCATGGACGGCAATAGCGTCGATCTGGACCGTGAACGCAGCAGCTTCGTTGACAACTCGGTGCGCTACGAGGCTACCCTCAGGTTTATTAACGGCTCGTCCCGCACAATCTTGAGTGCCATTCAGGGCCAATGAGCTGATACACCGATAAAGCAACTGAAAGATCACCATGTCCATGTTTTCAATCTTTGGCGTATCCGGAAGCGCCATCAGTGCCCAGTCCCAGCGTCTGAACGTAGTCGCCAGCAATCTGGCCAATGCCGATGCAGTGGCCGGTCCGGATGGCAAGGCTTACAAAGGCCGGCAGGTGGTTTTTGAAACGGTTCCGATGGGTTCGGACGCGTCTTCCGGCGTCAAGATTCAAACCATCAAGGAAAGCCAGGAGCCCGGCCGCAAAGTGCATAACCCCTCTCACCCCTCAGCAGATGCAGAAGGCTATGTCACGTACTCCAACGTGAATCAGGTTGAAGAAATGGTGAACATGATTTCTGCATCACGCTCTTACCAGAACAATATTGAAGTGATGAACACCGCCAAAAGTCTTTTGCTCAAAACCCTGCAAATGGGTCAGTAAGTTCATCTAGCCAGGATAACCCCAAGGAAACACCATGATTAGCAGCCTCAACAACACCAGCAACAATGCCGCCAATCCGATGTCAAGCCTGACCGGTTCAGGTTCGACCTCAGCTTCACAAACAGATGCAACTGCTGCACAAGACCGGTTTCTCAAGCTGCTGGTTGCGCAGTTGAACAACCAGGATCCGATGAACCCGATGGACAACGCGCAAATGACCAGCCAGATGGCCCAGATCAACACGGTCACCGGCATTCAACAGCTCAACGAGTCCATCGAGTCCATGTCGACGCAGTTCAGCGCCATGCAGGAAATGCAGGGTGTAACCATGATCGGCCGCGATGTCCTCACCCAGGGGAACACCTTGGCGATCAATGCCGGCGTGGGCAAAGGATCGCTGGATCTGGCAAGCAAGGCCGACAAAGTCAAAGTAGAGATTCTCACGCCTGGCGGTCAGCTGCTTGACACACTCAATCTGGGTGCCATGAGTGCCGGACGCAACAACTTTGAGTGGGATGCCAGCAGCTACACCGGCACGGCCAAGCCCGTCTTCAAGGTCACGGCCTCCATGGGTAGCAATGCAGTGACGGCAACCACGCTGGCCAGAGACACCATCGCTTCCATCGGTAGCGACGGGGCCGCCATGACGGTTTCGCTCAAGGGCGGAGCCACTGTGAAATACGACGACATCAAATCCATTCTTTAAAAGGACATCACCATGGGCTTTCAAACAGGACTCGCCGGACTCAACGCTTCAAGCAAGCGGCTTGATGTCATCGGGAATAACATCGCCAACGCCAGCACGGTCGGGGCCAAAGCCTCGCGTGCAGAGTTTGCCGCGCTGGTGTCATCCGCTGGAGCGGCGGGAAGCAGCGAAGGCATAGGCGTGGCGGTTGCAACGGTGTCGCAGCAGTTTACACAAGGCAGCATCAACATCACCGGCAACAGCCTGGATGTCGCCATCAACGGCGGCGGATTCTTTCAGATCACGACGACCGATGGTCTATCTGCTTACACCCGGGATGGTCAGTTCAAGCTCGACAGTCAGGGCAATCTGGTGACTAACCAAAATGCCAACGTGATGGGCTTCACGCTGGACGCCACCGGAGCGCCCATCAGCGTCAAGCCGGGAAAGCTTTCCGTACCTACGGGATCCCGGCTGCCCTCCAGCGCAACAACCACCATCAACCTGGAAATGAACCTGGACTCACGGGCAAAAGTCGCGGCTACACCGCCGGTGACGCCGCGTACAACCTATGGCACTTCCCTGACCACCTTTGACTCCCAGGGCAACGAGTTTCCTGTGAATTTATACTTTGTCAAGGTGGCTGATACGCCTGCATCTGCAGGCCCTCCTGTTGTCGTAGCTTCCAACAACTGGGAGGTTTATGACTCACTCACAGCCGCCACGCCAATCCAGGACGTGTCTGGGACCCCGACCTCGCTGATACTCAAGTTCGACAGCAGCGGCACACTGATCTCCCCGACAGCCGCCGCTCTGCCAAAAATCACGATACCAACAACCGGCGGCATCACTCCCGACATTGTTGCAACGCTGGATATCAGCAAGGTCACCCAGTTCGCTTCGAGCTCTGCAGTCATCGGCATCACACAGAACGGGTATACCGCGGGCGATCTGACCGGTGTGTCCATCGACCAAAAGGGCATACTGACAACGACATATTCAAATGGCCAGACGCAACGTCTTGCCCAGATTTCGCTGGCTGATTTCCGCAACCCGCAGGGCCTGGCCCCAATCTCCGGCGGCGCCTGGGTAGAGACTTTCACATCCGGCCAGGCCATCCAGGGCAAGCCTCTGGAGGGCAAGTTCGGCGAACTGCGCCCTGGGGCGCTGGAAGAATCCAATGTGGACCTGACGGCCGAACTGGTGGCCATGATGACCGCCCAACGAAGCTACCAAGCCAATGTGCAGACCATCAAAACCCAGGACCAGGCGGTCCAGGCACTGGTGAACCTGCGCTAACACGAGCTAAAGCACCATGGACCGTCTGATCTACACCGCAATGACCGGCGCCAATGCTTCGGCAAACCGCCAAGCGGTGCTGTCCAACAACCTGGCCAATATTTCCACCAACGGTTTTCGCGCCGAGATGTCCGCTTATCGTGCTGTTCCCTTAAGAGGCGACGGCGCATCCACGCGTGTGTTTGCGTTGGAGGCTACCGCCGGACATCTCAACACGCCAGGTCCGTCACAGCGCACCGGGCGCGATCTGGATGCCATGGCCACCGGGAACAGCTGGTTTGCAGTGCAGGGCCTTGATGGAACCGAGGCCTACACCCGAAACGGCGCGTTCGAAATATCGCCCCAGGGTACTCTTGTTACCAGCAACGGGCTGCCGGTTTTATCTGATGGTGGTGCACCCATCGAGATACCTGTCGGCGCATCAGTCAGCATGGGTTTTGACGGGACCATCAGCGCCAAAGTCGGCAACCAGGCGCCGACCAACGTGGCCAGGTTGAAAATGGTCGACCCCACCGCTGAAGACCCGCTCAAGCGGGGTGCAGATGGTCTCTTTCGGACATCTTCGCGTGAACCAATAGCCACCAACCCGAACGCCCGTATGACTTCAGGCGTTCTTGAAGGCTCCAACGTCAGCGCCATAGAAACCATGGTGGGCATGATCCAGACAGCCCGGCAGTTTGAAGTGCAGATGCGACTGCTGCAAACCGCCGAATCCAACGACCGCTCAGCCGGACAACTGCTTAGCATGCAGGGCTAGACCCACGAGCCAAGAAACAAGGTAACACCATGATCAATTCACTCTATATCTCCAAAACAGGAATGGAAGCGCAGCAAATGCAGCTGGACACCATTTCGAACAACCTGGCCAATGTGTCGACGAACGGCTTCAAGCGGGCCCATGCGGTATTTGAGGATCTGATGTACCAGAACTTGCGCCAGGTCGGCAGCAGCACGTCCGAGCAATCCCAGTTACCTACCGGCCTGCAGGTCGGAATGGGCGTGAAAACGGTTGCCACCAGCCGCTCTTTCGCTCAAGGCAACTTGCAGCAGTCCAGCAACACCCTGGATGTGGCCATTCAGGGCAACGGCTTTTTCCAGGTCACCATGCCAGATGGCACCACCAATTACACCCGGGACGGCTCGTTCCAAGTTGACTCCCAAGGCCGGGTTGTGACTTCCAGCGGTCTGCCGATTGCCAATGGCATCAACGTGCCTGCCAATGCAAAAAGCATCACCATTGCGCCAGACGGAGTCGTTTCCGCCTCCATCCCTGGCAATGTCACGCCACAGCCGATAGGTACGATTGCCCTGGCCAGCTTTGTGAACCCGGCCGGGCTGGACCCGCGTGGACAAAACCTGTATGCAGAAAGCCCGGCATCTGGTCAGCCCAATACGGGCGCACCTGGTGCGAACGGTTTGGGCAGCTTGATGCAGGGTTTTGTTGAGTCTTCCAACGTGAATATTGTTCAGGAGTTGGTGACCATGATTCAAACCCAGCGCGCCTATGAAATGAACTCCAAGGCCATCCAGACCTCGGATCAGATGCTGCAAAAACTGGGTCAATTGTGATGAACACGACTCGCAAACGGCCTGGTGCCATACCAAACGCAGCCACATTCGTTGTCGTCCTCGCCGCCACATTTTTTGTGGCCGGCTGCGAAACCATGCCGCAACCCGTGAAAGTTGATTTTTATGAGCCCAAGGCCACGCTGCCAATAGCCAGCAACACCCCAGCTCCCATGGCGACAGGAAGCCTTTTCCAGGCGGTCAGCTACAGGCCAGCCTTTGAAGACCGCCGCGCCAGAATGGTTGGCGATGTTGTCACCATCCAGATTGTTGAAAACGTCACAGCGAGCCAGAAATCAACCTCAACCGCCAACCGGACTTCCACGAACGCGGCTGATATCACTGCGGTTCCGGGGCTTGCTTTTGGACCTTCAACGGACAGTCGTG
Source organism: Hylemonella sp. (assembly GCA_044376885.1). Taxonomy (GTDB): domain Bacteria; phylum Pseudomonadota; class Gammaproteobacteria; order Burkholderiales; family Burkholderiaceae_C; genus JBEIGE01. The sequence goes on from JBILKC010000146.1 coordinate 6,615, forward strand.
CGGCTATTGGTGCCACCTCTGCAACTGATTTCTCCGGTAAAGGCGGCACCGAGAGCGCCAACACGTTTTCCGGATCCATTACCGCCACTGTGGCTGAGGTCCTGCCCAACGGTCACTTGCTGGTGGTGGGTGAAAAACAAATTGGCGTGAATCAGAACGTTGATGTGCTGCGCTTTTCCGGAACGGTTGATCCACGCACCATGTTGCCGGGAAGCATTGTGACGTCGAATCTGGTGGCCAATGTGCGTGTTGAATCCAAAGGCCGTGGCGCACAAAACGAAGCGCAAACAGTTGGCTGGTTAAGCCGGTTCTTTTTCAGCTTTTGGCCCTTCTGATCAGCGATCAAAATAGATTCAGTCTTATCGTTATTAACGGCTTTTTGTCCGCCAACTTAAGTACAGAGTCATGTTTCTCCCAACATCTTTCATCAAGCCACTCACCACAAGGTTCTGCCTTGCTGTGATGCTACTCGCCATTGGCTTGGTGGCAGGGCCGGCCCAGGCCAGCCGGATCAAGGAAGTCGCTGGCATTGAGGGGGTTCGAAGCAACCAGCT
>JBILKC010000147.1:0-7113 GCA_044376885.1 Hylemonella sp.
TATTATCCATCGGTGACGATCAAAAGCTTTAAGTGCAAAGAGACGAAAGCCTTGTTTGAAGGGGAGCGAGTGCGCAGATGGGTCAATGTGGAACGGCCAGCATTGCGAAAACTCGAACAACTCGATTGGTCGTTGGTATTGGATGATTTGCGCGTACCACCGGGCAATCAACTTGAGGTACTCAAAGGAAACCGCAAGGGACAGCACAGCATCCGCGTTAACGACCAATGGCGTGTGTGCTTTGTCTGGACACCTGAAGGCCCCAAGGACGTAGAAATTGTGGACTACCACTGAAGGAGTATGTATGCGTACTGTTGCACCTGTTTCCCCTGGCGAAATGCTGGAAGAAGAATTTCTGAAACCCCTGGGTTTGACCAAGTACCGGCTCGCCAAAGATATCGGCGTACCTGCGCAACGCATAGGTGAAATTGTTGCAGGCAAGCGGGCAATAACTGCAGACACTGATCTGCGTTTGTGCCGGTACTTCGGGCTTAGCGATGGTTGGTGGCTCAGGGGGCAAGTCAATTACGACACAGCCATCGCCCGCGAGTCCATGGGGGAAGCATTGGCACTGATTTCCCGGTGCGAATTACTCGCCAACTGAAAACGATTAGGTATCCCTGCATCGGCCCCATTCGCGGTTGCCACAAACGCTGCAATCCAGTTACCGCATTAAAGAGCCGCTGCCAGCAAACCAACTACGTCAGCCCGCGAGCGTAGGCCAGAGCAGGGGTGCCCGGTCTGCTGGCCTCGCCCATACCTTTGTGCTCACCCGATGTAAAGTACACCTCAGAGTTGAACACCCCCTTGACGACCAGCACCCACGCCCCCCTAGCCGAACGCCTGCGTCCCAAAACGCTGGGTGAGGTCATTGGCCAGCAGCAACTGCTGGGCGAAGGTATGGCGTTGCGCATTGCGTTTGAGTCGGGCCAGCCGCACAGCTGTATTTTGTGGGGGCCACCGGGCACCGGCAAGACCACCATTGCGCGGCTGATGGCTGACGCCTTTGATGCGCAGTTCATCTCCATCAGCGCGGTACTGGGCGGTGTGAAAGACATCCGCGAGGCGGTGGAGCAGGCGCAGGGCACGGACAAACGCACCATTGTGTTTGTGGACGAGGTGCACCGCTTCAACAAAAGCCAGCAGGATGCCTTTTTGCCGCACGTCGAGTCCGGCCTGTTCACCTTTATAGGTGCCACCACTGAGAACCCGTCGTTTGAAGTCAATTCGGCGCTGCTCTCGCGTGCGGCGGTTTATGTGCTGCAGCCGCTTACCGAATCCGATCTTGAGAAAATCATCGCGAAAGCCCTTGATATTCAAGCTGTTCCAGCTATTGAAAAAATAGCAATAGCCACTCTGGTGGCTTTCGCCGATGGCGATGCCCGGCGGCTGCTCAACACGCTGGAGACCCTGGCTGTGGCTGCAAAGCAGCAAAAGCAGACCCTCATTACCGAGGCCTGGATGGCCAAAGCGCTGGGTGAGCGCATGCGCCGCTACGACAAGGGTGGCGAGCAGTCCTACGACACCATCTCTGCCCTGCACAAAAGCGTGCGTGGCAGCGACCCCGATGCCTCGCTGTACTGGTTTGTTCGCATGCTCGATGGCGGTGCAGACCCGCGCTACATGGCGCGTCGCCTGGTCCGCATGGCCAGTGAAGACATCGGCCTGGCCGACCCGCGTGCCCTGCGCCTGGCGCTGGATGCCGCCGAGGTCTATGAGCGTTTGGGTTCGCCCGAAGGCGAGCTGGCGCTGGCCGAGTGTGTGATCTATCTGGCCATGGCCCCCAAGTCCAACGCGGTTTACAAGGCCTTCAAAGAGGCCAAGGCGTTCATCAAAAAAGATGGCACGCGCCCGGTGCCCATGCACCTGCGCAATGCACCCACCCAGCTCATGAAGGCCCTGGATTACGGCAAGGATTACCGGTATGCCCACAACGAAGATGGGGCTTTTGCGGCGGGTGAACGTTATTTTCCAGAGGGAATGGTCGAGCCCGACTTCTACCGGCCGGTTGAGCGCGGCCTGGAAATCAAGATTGCCGAGAAACTGCGTACACTTCGCGCGCTGAATCTCGCAAAAAAATAAACCCAATGTCCCAACTCAACAGCCCCTGGTGGCATCAACATTGCTTGGTCAGCTGAATGGATATTTTTCTTCAGCAAATCATCAATGGTCTGGTGCTGGGCAGCATGTATGCGCTGGTGGCACTGGGTTACACCATGGTCTACGGCATCATCAACCTGATCAACTTTGCCCATGGCGAGGTGCTGATGGTTGGCGCTTTAACCAGCTGGTCGGTGATCGGCATGATGCAAGGGGCCATGCCGGGTGCCCCGGGCTGGATCATCCTGATCCTTGCCTTGGTCATTGCCTGCGTGGTGGCGGCCTCACTCAACTTTGTGATTGAAAAAGTAGCCTACCGACCGCTGCGCAACGCGCCCAAACTGGCACCTCTGATCACCGCCATCGGCATGTCCATTTTGTTGCAAACCCTGGCCATGATCATCTGGAAGCCCAATTACAAGGCCTATCCCACCTTGCTGCCCAGCACGCCCATTGATGTGGCCGGTGCAGTGATCACGCCGACACAAATCCTGATTTTGGGCATGACCGCCGTGTCGCTGGCTGTGCTGATGTGGGTGGTGCACGGCACCAAACTCGGGCGCGCCATGCGGGCCACGTCCGAGAACCCGCGTGTGGCAGCGCTCATGGGTGTCAAGCCGGACAGCGTCATTTCCGCCACCTTCATTATTGGTGCGGTGCTGGCTGCCATTGCCGGCGTGATGTGGGCCGCCAACTACGGCACGGTGCAGCACACCATGGGCTTTTTGCCCGGACTCAAGGCCTTTACCGCGGCGGTGTTCGGCGGCATCGGCAATCTGGGGGGAGCGGTGGTGGGAGGTATTTTGCTGGGGCTGATCGAGTCCATCGGTGCAGGCTATATCGGCCATCTGACGGGTGGCGTTCTGGGCAGCCACTATGCCGACATTTTTGCGTTCATTGTGTTGATTGTGGTGCTCACGCTGCGGCCCTCGGGTCTGCTCGGCGAGCGCGTGGCGGACAGGGCCTGACATGACACGACGCTCCACCTGGTTGGCTCTTGGCATCAGTTTGATCTTGCTGCCGCTGGTCTTGCAGGGCTTTGGCAATGCCTGGGTACGCATTGCCGACATGGCGCTGCTGTATGTGCTGCTGGCACTGGGCCTGAACATCGTGGTGGGCTATGCCGGACTGCTGGACCTGGGCTATGTGGCATTTTTTGCCATTGGTGCTTACATGTTCGGCCTGATGTCCTCGCCCCACCTCTTTGAAACCTTCCCCTGGATTGCCGCCATGTTCCCCAACGGCATGCACACGCCGCTGTGGGTGGTCATCCCGCTGGCGGCATTGCTGGCCGGTGTGTTGGGTATTTTGCTGGGCGCACCCACATTGCGCTTGCGGGGTGACTACCTGGCCATCGTCACGCTGGGCTTTGGCGAGATCATCCGCGTCTTTCTGAACAACCTGGATCACCCGGTCAACATCACCAACGGGCCCAAGGGGCTGGGGCAGATCGATTCCATCACCTTCTTCGGGCTGGACCTGGGTAAAAAACTCCAGATTGCCGGCTTTGAGCTGCCGCCCGTCACCTTGTACTACTACTTGTTTCTGGTACTGGTGGTCATCAGCGTGGTGATATGTCATCGGCTGGAAATCTCCCGCATTGGCCGGGCCTGGATGGCCATCCGTGAAGACGAAATTGCCGCGCGTGCCATGGGCATCAACACCCGCAACCTCAAGCTCTTGGCCTTTGGCATGGGGGCTACCTTCGGCGGGGTGTCCGGTGCCATGTTTGCAGCCTTCCAGGGGTTTATTTCACCCGAGTCGTTCAGCCTCATGGAGTCGGTGATGATTGTGGCCATGGTGGTTCTGGGCGGCATAGGCTTTTTGCCGGGCGTGGTGCTCGGCGCGGTTCTGCTGGCAGCGCTGCCCGAGGCTTTGCGTTATGTGGCCAGCCCGCTCCAGGCCATGACCGATGGGCGCATAGACGCTTCTATCCTGCGCCAGTTGCTGATCGCGCTGGCCATGATCAGCATCATGCTGCTGCGGCCACGCGGCTTGTGGACTGCGCCAGAGCATGGCAAGTCATTGCAGGCTGGCAAGCAAAAACCATGACAAAAGTAGCCACGGCAACGTCTGCGCCAGACACCGTTTTGCAGGTGCAGGGTGTTTCCAAACGCTTCGGTGGTCTGCAAGCCTTGAGCGATGTGGGTATCCAGATCGAGCGCGGCCAGGTGTACGGCCTGATCGGCCCCAACGGCGCTGGCAAAACCACTTTCTTTAATGTCATCACCGGCCTGTACACCCCCGACAGCGGCCGCTTTGAATTGGCGGGGCACCCTTACCGGCCCACGGCAGTTCACCAGGTGGCCCGGGCCGGCATTGCCCGCACCTTCCAGAATATCCGCCTGTTTGCCGACATGACCGCGCTTGAGAACGTGATGGTGGGGCGACATGTGCGCTCAGGCTCAGGCGTTTTGGGTGCGATTTTTAGAACCCGCGCCTTCAAGCAGGAAGAAGCCGCCATCACCCAGCGTGCCCACGAATTGCTCAGCTATGTGGGCATCGCAGCGCTGGCCGATTACCGGGCCCGCACCCTGAGCTACGGCGACCAGCGCCGCCTTGAGATTGCGCGCGCACTGGCGACCGACCCCCAGTTGCTGGCACTCGATGAGCCTGCTGCCGGCATGAACGCCACCGAAAAAGTGCAGCTGCGTGCGTTGATCGACAAGATCCGCAACGACCAGCGCACCGTGCTCTTGATCGAGCATGACGTCAAGCTGGTCATGGGCTTGTGCGACCGCGTCACCGTGCTGGACTATGGCAAGGTGATTGCCCAGGGAACACCGGCCGAGGTACAAAGCAACGCCTTGGTGATCGAGGCCTATCTGGGCCCTGGAGCCACTGCATGAGCGCTGATACCGCACTGCTTCAGGTCAGTGGTCTCAAGGTGGGCTATGGCGGCATCCAGGCCGTCAAGGGCATAGACTTTGAAGTGCATGCGCGTGAGCTGGTGTGTCTGATCGGCTCCAACGGTGCGGGCAAAACCACCACCATGAAGGCCATTACCGGCACCTTGCTGCCCGAGCAGGGTTCACTGAAGTATCTGGGCCAGGACATTGCCGGGCAGGGCGCCTGGGACCTGGTGCGCCAGGGCCTGGCCATGGTGCCCGAAGGGCGCGGTGTGTTCACCCGCATGAGCATTCTGGAAAACCTGCAGATGGGTGCTTACGTCCGCAACGACAAGCCTGAAATTGCAGCCGATCTGGAGAAAATATTTGCCCTGTTCCCGCGCTTGCGGGAGCGGCGCAAGCAGCTCGCCGGAACGCTCTCGGGTGGTGAGCAGCAAATGCTGGCCATGGGCCGTGCGCTGATGAGCCGTCCGCGATTGCTGCTGCTCGATGAGCCCTCCATGGGGCTGTCGCCGATCATGGTGGACAAAATTTTTGAAGTCATCAGCGATGTGGCAGCGCAGGGGGTGACCATTTTGCTGGTTGAGCAAAATGCCAGCCGCGCCTTGTCAATCGCCAGCCGGGCTTACGTGATGGAATCCGGCCTGATCACCCTGAGTGGCGACGCCCATACGCTGCTCAATGACCCTGCTGTGCGTTCGGCTTATCTGGGCGAAGCCTGAACACGGGGTGGTTCGGGCTTGAGGTTTCAGTCCACCCGGGCCCCAGAGGCTTTGACCACCCCTTCGTATTTGGTCCGCTCCGCAGCCATGAAGCTGGCAAACGCAGCTGGCGTGCTGGGCACGGGTTCGGCCATCAGGCTGGCAAAGCGGGTTTGGGTTTCCGGTGCCCTGAGGGCTGCCACAAACGCCTGATTCAGGGTGTTGATCACCTCCGGTGGTGTTCCTGCAGGTGCCACCAGTCCCCACCAGGTGTCCACCGAAAAACCTTTGAGGGTGTCTGCCATAGGTGGCACATCGGGCAGGGCGCTGGAGCGCGTCAAAGTGGTCACGGCCAATGCCTTGAGCTTGCCGGCGCGGATGTTGGGGGCGGCTGTGGCCAGGTTGTCCAGGTTGAAATCCACCTGACCGCTGAGCAAGGCCAGTTGCGCCGGGTTGCCGCCGTTGTAGGGAATGTGCACCGCAAAAATTCCTGCCTGCGACTTGAATAGCTCGCCGGCCAGGTGGCCGGCACTGCCGTTGCCGCCGCTGGCGTAGTTCAGTTTGGCCGGGTTGGCTTTGGCATAGGCAATCAGGTCGGCCAGGGTGTTGATTTTCAGGCGCTGGGCGGTCTCGGCATTCATCACCAGCACATTGGGTACCCGCACCATCTGGGTGATGGGCGCAAAGTCGGTGCCAGCGTTGTAGGGCATGCGGGCATACAGCCAGGGGTTCACCGCATGGGTGGCTGTGGCGGCAATGCCAATGGTCAGGCCATCCGGCGCGGCCTTGGCCACCGCATCAGCGCCAATATTGCCGCCAGCGCCGGGGCGGTTGTCCACAATCACGGTGCCCAGACTGTCTTTGACACGCTCGGCCAATGCCCGGGCGGTGATGTCAATCGGGCCGCCGGCCGCGTAAGGAACGACCAGCCGGATGGGCCGCGCCGGGTTGGTTTGCGCGTCTGCTGAGGGCAGGACGAGCAGCGTAGAGGCCAGCGACAGCACCGAGATCAGGGACAGTTGAAGGGTTTTCATGACTTGATGTTGGAAAAGTTGATCAATGTTTCTGCTGGCAGCTCACGCTGCTTCTGTATTGGTTTTCAGCTGCGCTGGGCGTTTTAAGTCGCAGCCTTGTCGGCTTCGCTGGTAAAAGAATCGGCAAAAAATTCTTCGGCTGGCAAGCCGCCCTGTGGACTGTACTGGGTACGGGCCGACTCCACCACAATCGGTGCACCGCAGGCATAGACCTGAAAGCCTGACAGATCGGGTGTGTCTTGCAGCACCGCCAAATGCACAAAGCCGGTTCGACCGCCCCATTGGTCTTGCGGCAATGCGTCAGACACCACCGGCACGTAGCTCAGGTTGGGCATCTGTGCCACCTTCTCAAGCACCCAGTCGTTCATGTACAGGTCCTGCGGGCGTCGTCCGCCCCAGTACAGGGTTGCGGGGCGCTTGATGCCTTGG
>JBILKC010000148.1:0-7091 GCA_044376885.1 Hylemonella sp.
AAGCGGCCAGCCTGCCCACCCTTGGCCCGCGGTGGCCCGGGTCTACCGCCCCCAAAAAAAAGCGACTGGGTACGGTGATCGCGGGCAGTGACGGTGCGCCGTTGGCCACCAGGTCCATGCGGGCCGCATGCGTGGCCGCGTACCATGCAAAGCCGCCTTCAATGTTGCCTGGGCGCATAAAGTTGTCAGTCCAGTGGTCGATCTGGCCGTCAAAGGCCGTTTGCACATGGGCCCAGTGGCGCAGGATTCCCTCGAAGTAGATGCGGCAGGTTTCTCGGCTGTGCCCGACCAGTTGCGCAGCCCACGGCTGTTGCTGGAAAGACTGATACCAGATCTCGCGCAGGTGGCTGGCGTCGGCCCAGCGGCGCCCGATGCCGGGGTAGGGTGCGTTGAAGAAGAAGAGGCCAGACAGACGCTCGGGGTGCTGGCGGGCCAAAGTCTGCGCCACATAGGCACCCACATCATGCGAGACAATGCCAAAACGCTCTAGCCCCAGTGCGTCGGCTAGCGCAAGTATGTCCCTGGCGTGGACGTCAGCGCCTGCGGGCAAAAAGTCGTGGGGCGGCTTGATCCGGCTCTGCCCGAAGCCGCGCAGGTCCGGGGCGATGACCCGCCAGGACCGCTCCAACGCCCCGATGTTGCGGTGCCAGGTCCACCAGAACTCGGGCCAGCCGTGAAACAACAACAGCGGCGGGCCAGAACCTTCATCGACATAGTGAAGGGAGGCCTCGGGTGTTTCAAGAACGCGATGGTTCCAGTCGCCTTGCGGGTGTGTGCGGTCGCGGCTGGCCGAGCGCAGGTCGCTCACCGTGTCACCCATCCACCTGAGAAGGGAAACACTTGGCCCACGAAAAAGTCGCTCTCACTACCAGCCAGAAACAGTGCCAGCGCTGCGGACTCCCACCCGTGCGCCAACCGGCCCAGCGGGGCACCCTTGATACGCTCCTTGAATTCCTCGGTCTGCTGGTAGCTTTCAGGGAAATAGGTGGGGTTATGAACAAAGGTCTGCGCAATGGCATTTACCTGCACGTTGTGCGGCGCTACCTCTGTACCAACGTCCTGAACATAGGCCAGCTGCGCACCACGCGCTGATCCGTAGGCACTGTAGTTGGGCATGCCCTTGAGCGCGGAGGCGCTGCCCATCACCACGATCTTCCCCTTGCGCCGAGCAATCATCTGCGGCAGCACGGCGCGCACCAGGCCGTGCATGGGATACACCATGGCCTCGTACATGGAGCGAAAGGTAGCGTCGTCCGTTTCTAGCACCGAGGTTCTGGGCTGTACGGCTGCCAGGTTGACCACCAGAATGTCCACATGGCCCGCCTCGTCTATCAGGGCCTGGGCCGCGCCGTTCTGGCGCAAGTCGCGCTGATCGGCAATGACGTCAGCACCCTCTTTGGTAAATAGCTCCACCAAATCGGCGCCCATGAACGCGTCGATCTGGGTGATGACGGTTCGCTTTCCTTCGAGTCGTTTCAAGGTAATCCCTTCGTGATGATGTTGCGGAATCTGCGCAGGGGCAATGGCTCAGACTGCGGCACCCGCGTAGGGCACCTCCTGCTGACCATAGCGACGCACCCGCACATTGGCTTGCTCGCCGTGCGCCACCATGCCTTCCATGGCGCACAGACGCGAACAGTATCGCCCAATAAGTGTGCTGGCTTCATTGGTCAGCACCTTCTGGTAGGTACAGGTTTTGATGAACTTGCCCACCCACAGACCGCCGGTGTAGCGTGCGGCCTTTCCGGTGGGCAGGGTGTGGTTGGTTCCAATCACTTTGTCGCCGTAGGCTACGTTGGTGCGTGGACCCAGGAACAGCGCGCCGTAGTTGCGCATATTCTTAAGGAAATAGTCGGGGTCCTTGGTCATCACCTGGACGTGCTCACTGGCAATGCGGTCAGCTTCCCGCAACATTTCTTCGTAGCTTTCGCACACAATGACCTCGCCGTAGTCACGCCAGCTGGTGCCAGCGGTGTGGGCAGTAGGCAAGATCTTCAGCAGCCGCTCCACTTCAGCCAGGGTATCGTGCGCGAGCTTCTCGCTGTTGGTCAGCAGGATTGCCGGTGTATTGAAGCCATGCTCGGCCTGGCCGAGCAAGTCGGTAGCGCACATTTCGCCATCGACCGTGTCGTCTGCGATGACCAGGGTCTCGGACGGTCCGGCTATCAGGTCAATGCCTACACGACCGAACAGTTGCCGCTTGGCTTCTGCAACGAACGCATTGCCCGGCCCCACTACCATGGTGACGGGGCGGATGGACTGCGAGCCCAATGCCATGGCACCGATGGCCTGTACCCCACCCAGGGTGTAAATTTCATCGGCGCCGCCCAGGTGCATGGCAGCAACCACCGCAGGCACCACCATGCCGCCCACCGGAGGTGAGCTGGCCACAATGCGTGAAACGCCGGCCACCTTGGCAGTCACCACACCCATGTGGGCGGAAGCGATCAGTGGGAATTTGCCGCCCGGTACATAACAGGCCACGGATTCAACGGGCATATTGCGATGCCCCAGCACGACACCGGGCATGGTCTCCACCTCGATGTCATGCAGCGAATCTTTCTGGGCCTGCGCAAAGTTGCGAATCTGGTGCTGCGCGAATTTGATGTCATCGAGCTGACCCGGGGTCAAGGATCGCACACAGGCGTCCACCTCAGCGTCGCTCAGGCGAAACGACTCGGGCTGCCAGTTGTCAAACTTGCCAGACAGCGCGCGCAAGGCCTCGTCACCGCGCTGCTCGATGTCGCCCAGAATACCGACCACCGTCTCACGTACCTTGGCAGCGTCTTGCGCAGACTGCTCTGCCGTGCGTCCTGTCTTTAAAAAGCGAATCATGGTTGCATCTCCATCAATGAAGACGCCATTGTCAGAAAAATTCAATGCAAAATTAGTGCAAATGGTGGGTGTTAACCCTTGCGGATTGCGCTCATGCAAAATTATGCAAAGCGGCATGCTCCAGTCGAGTGATGCGCCATTCCATGACGATTTGTACCAGGGGGGTCTCCATGTCTGTTAAGCCGCGCCTCGAAGAAATTGCCAGCTTGGTGGGGGTTTCCATATCTACGGTCTCGCGGGCGTTGTCGGGCCATCGCGCCATCAGTGCCGCCACCCGCAATGCAGTTCAAGATGCAGCCACACAGATTGGTTACCGACTTCCGGTGCAGGGTCGGCGCCCTGGGAAGGCGGCCACGCGCATGGTTGGAGTGGTGGTCGGGGCACTACACAACCGGTTCATGACCGAGCTGCTTGAGCACATGCACGACGCCCTGCAGACGGCAGGCTATCAGCTCGCCTTGATTATTGAGCCGATGAACAACGCAGCAGCGCTGCACACGTTGCGTCCGTTGGTTGACGGATACCTGGATGGTTTGGTCGTTATGACTGCGACGCTGGACTCTCCCGTGGTGGCCGAACTTAGACAACGTGGCCTGCCTATGGTACTGGTTGTGCGCTCGGTAGACGGGTTGGATGTGGATACGGTTGAAATCGACAACGTGCATGCGGGTGCCGAGGCTTCGCGTCACTTGCTGGCCCTGGGGCACCAGTCGATTGGCCTTGTGCTTGGTCCACGCAATACGTCAACCAGCCGTGACCGCCATGCCGGCGTTGAAGCGTGCGTGGAGCAACAGGGTTTGAAGGGTGTGGATGTTCACGTTGCATGGGGTGAGTACACCTCTGAGAGCGGTTACGCTGCAACAATGCGTTTGCTGTCCTCCCATTCATCCATGACAGCGCTCATCGCTGGCAATGACACTATTGCCTTGGGCATTCTGGAGGCAGCCATGCGGCGCGGTCTTTCGGTGCCTGAGCAGCTATCGGTGATAGGCTTTGACGACTCGCCCATGGCCGCGTCCCCGCTGCTGTCGCTCACGACCATTCGCCAACCGATCGAGGCCATGGCCAGGACGGCAGTTAAGCGGCTGGTTGCCAGGATGACGCGTGCCTATTTGGGCCCGGCAGTGCATGACTTGCTGCCCATTACCCTGATACAGCGCGCCACCACATGCACGTGCTCGCCTAGCCGCTCCACACCATCATGCTGACCCAAACTCCATAGTTTCGTCTAGCGATTGTTGATGGTCGGTGGTGCGGTTGATTGCCTATGATTTTGATACACCGATTTCAGCTAAAGAAACTCTTCAACCGATCGGTCCAGCTGTCTTCAGTCGGTGAATGCTTGGCACCTCCTTTTTTCAGCGACTCATCGAGTTCGCGCAATAACTTGCGCTGATGCTCTGTCAGCTTGATCGGTGTTTCCACCAGGATGTGGCAATAAAGGTCACCGGGGTAGCTCGCGCGCACACCCTTGATGCCCTTGCCGCGCAGTCGGAACTGTTTGCCGGTTTGAGTGCCTTCAGGAATATCGATAGCCGCTTTTCCAGCCAGTGTCGGTACATCAATTTCACCGCCTAATGTGGCAGTCACCATGCTCACCGGAACCGAGCAATGCAGATCGTCTCCCTCACGCTCAAAAATATCGTGTTTCTTGAGGCGAATCTCGATGTACAGGTCTCCGGCGGGACCACCATTGGTGCCGGGTTCGCCATTGCCTGTGCTGCGGATACGCATGCCATCATCAATACCGCCTGGGATTTTGACTTCCAGGGTTTTCTGCTTTTTGACTCTGCCCTGAGCTGCGCATGCAATACAGGGCTCTGGAATCACCTTGCCATTGCCACGGCATTGGGGGCAGGTTTGTTGAACACTGAAGAATCCCTGCCGTATCTGGACCGAACCCGAGCCATTGCAACCCGTGCAGGTTTTGACCTGGGTGCCGGGCTTGGCGCCAGTGCCCTTGCACACCTCGCAGTTATCCCAGCTCGGAATGCGGATTTGTGCATCCTTGCCAAAGGCGGCTTCCTCCAGGGTGATTTCCATGGCATAGCTCAGGTCGTTGCCCCGGTACACCTGGCGTCCGCCACGACCTCGACCCTGGCCGAACATATCGCCGAAAATATCACCAAAAGCTTCTGCAAAGCCGCCGCCCATACCGTCACCCGGACCACGCATATTGGGGTCTACGCCCGCGTGGCCATGCTGGTCGTAAGCCGCACGCTTTTGCGCGTCGGACAGCATTTCGTATGCTTCTTTGGCTTCCTTGAACTTTTCCTCGGCCGCTTTGGTGGCATCCCCCTGGTTTCGGTCAGGGTGGTGCTTCATCGCAAGCTTGCGATAAGCCTTTTTGATCTCTTCCTCTGAGGCGTTCTTGGGAACACCCAGGGTTTCGTAATAATCTCTTTTAGCCATTGTGTTTCTCAGATCATGGATGCGAAACGCCGCGCCGATGATCCTGCAGGATCAATGGGTCGCGGCGGGGCAAAGCCTGGCTTGCCAAGAATAATCAGCCCTTTTTGACCTCTTTAACTTCAGCGTCAACAACATTGTCGTCGTTTGCGCGGCTTGATCCTGCCGAACCTGATTCCGCGTTCTCGGCTCCTGCTGAAGTTGCCGCCGCCGCTGCCGCCTCAGAGGCCTGCTGCTCGGCGTACATCTTCTCACCCAACTTCTGGCTTGCAGCCATCAGCAAATTGCTTTTTTCCTCAATAGCGGCTTTGTCGTCGCCTTTGAGCGAATCTTCAAGTTCTTTGATGGCAGATTCAATCTTTTCCTTTTCACCCGCTTCGAGCTTGTCGCCATACTCGGTCAGGCTCTTCTTGACGCTGTGCAGCGACGAATCAGCTTGGTTACGAACCTGTACAAGCTCCAGTTTTTTCTTGTCTTCAGCCGCGTTGAGCTCGGCATCCTTGACCATCTGCTGGATCTCAGCCTCAGTCAAGCCCGAGTTGGCCTTGATGGTGATCTTGTTTTCCTTGCCGGTGCCTTTGTCCTTGGCGCCAACGTGCAAAATACCGTTGGCATCAATATCAAAAGACACTTCGATTTGTGGCAATCCGCGAGCGGCTGGCGGAATTCCTTCGAGGTTGAATTCACCCAGCATTTTGTTGCCCACGGCAATCTCGCGCTCACCCTGGAACACCTTGATGGTCACTGCGGGCTGATTGTCATCGGCGGTTGAAAAAGTTTGAGCAAACTTGGTCGGTATGGTGGTGTTCTTGGTAATCATTTTGGTCATGACGCCACCCAGCGTTTCAATGCCCAAAGACAGCGGGGTCACGTCAAGCAGCAGCACATCCTTGCGGTCACCGGACAGCACCTGACCCTGAATTGCAGCGCCAACGGCAACGGCTTCATCCGGATTGACGTCTTTGCGGGGTTCCTTGCCGAAAAATTCTTTGACTTTGTCCTGCACTTTGGGCATGCGGGTCATGCCACCGACCAAAATCACGTCCTGAATATCATTCACGCTCACCCCTGCGTCCTTGATCGCAGTGCGGCAAGGTGCAATGGTGCGCTCAATCAATTCTTCGACCAGGCTCTCCAGCTTGGCGCGGGTCAGCTTGATATTCAGGTGCTTGGGGCCTGAGGCATCCGCTGTCACGTAGGGAAGGTTGATGTCTGTCGAAGTGGAGCTGGAGAGTTCAATCTTCGCTTTTTCTGCAGCTTCCTTCAGGCGTTGCAATGCCAGCACATCCTTGCCCAGGTCGACGCCTTGCTCTTTTTTGAATTCAGCAATGATGAAATCGATGACCCGTTGGTCAAAGTCCTCACCACCCAGGAAGGTGTCGCCATTGGTGGACAACACTTCAAATTGTTTTTCGCCATCGACATCGGCGATCTCAATGATGGAGACGTCAAAGGTTCCGCCGCCCAAATCGTAAACGGCAATCTTGCGATCACCCTTTTCATGCTTGTCCAGGCCAAAGGCCAAGGCGGCAGCGGTGGGCTCATTGATGATGCGTTTGACATCGAGGCCGGCAATGCGGCCGGCGTCTTTGGTGGCCTGGCGCTGGGCATCATTGAAATAGGCCGGGACGGTGATGACGGCTTCAGTCACCTCTTCTCCGAGGTAGTCTTCGGCGGTTTTCTTCATCTTGCGCAGCACGTCGGCACTGACCTGCTGGGGCGCAAGCTTATTACCGCGCACCTCTACCCAAGCGTCGCCATTGTCAGCTGCGGCAATTTTGTAAGGCATCAGATCGATGTCTTTCTGAACCTCTTTTTCGCTGAACTTGCGCCCAATCAGGCGCTTG
>JBILKC010000149.1:0-7062 GCA_044376885.1 Hylemonella sp.
TGCTGGATTACCGTGTCGTGATGCAGGGTGTCCAGGCGATAGCTTCGCGGATGAAGGAACTCAAGGCCCAGGGTGTGGGCATTGCTGTTGTTGACGCCGTCTCCAATGACGACCTGCTGCGTCTTGGCCCCGCGCTCAAGGACTTGCCCCTGGTGACAGCGGGCTCCGGTGTGGCCATTGGTCTGCCTGTCAACTGGGGTATGGCGCCCTCCAGGGGTGCTGCTGTCTTGCCGTCCCCGCAGGGTGCGCGGGCCATCGTCAGCGGCAGCTGCTCTTTGGCCACGCAGACGCAGGTGCGGTCGTTCATTGAACATGGCGGATCGGCTTGGGCGGTTGACCCGCTGCAGGTGGCCAGCGGCACAGATGTGGTTGCACAGGCGCTGGCCTGGGCCCGGCCTTTACTGGGTAACCGTCCGTTGCTGGTCTACTCCAGTGCCGATGTGTCAGCGGTGCAAGCCGTGCAGCAGCAGTTGGGTGTTGCCGCTGCGGGTGAGCTGGTGGAGCGCACATTGGCCGCCATTGCCGAAGGGCTGGTACAGGCTGGAGTTGGCCAGTTGGTGGTGGCGGGCGGAGAAACCTCCGGGGCCTGTGTTGGGGCGCTGGGCATCAGTCAAATGCAAATCGGTCCGCAGATCGACCCGGGTGTGCCCTGGTGTTTTGCCAATGCGGGCAACGGTCTGCACCTCACGCTCAAATCGGGCAACTTTGGCAGCGCCGATTTTTTCAGTAAAGCCTTTACCCTGCTCACAGCATGAGCCGCTCCAAGCCATTGACCGAAACCCAGGCCCGGGAAGAGATCTGCCGGGTTGGCCAAAGCCTGTTCGAGCGCGGCTATGTCCATGCCACGGCGGGCAACATCAGTGTGCGCCTGGATGAAGCGCAGGGCGGTGGTTTTCTCATCACGCCCACCGACAGTTGTCTGGGGTTTCTGGACCCCGCTGAATTGGCCCGCCTTGACGCCAGCGGGCAGCAGATCAGCGGACAAATTGCTAGTAAAACAATAGCTCTACATCAAAGCATATACAGGGCTATCGCCCCTTTTGATGATCAAGTCAGGTGCATCGTGCACACCCACAGCAGTGCTTGTGTACAGCTCACCTTGACTGAGGTGAGCGAGGAGTTGCTTCCACCCATCACCCCTTATTACGTGATGAAAGTAGGGCGTGTGCCGGTGTTGCCTTACCAGCGCCCGGGTGCGCCGCAGACGGTGCTTGCGGCCGCACAAGTGATTGAAGCGTATGGCCAGCGGGGAATTCCACTGCGTGCCCTGATGCTGGCGCGCCTCGGCCCCAATGTCTGGCATGCCAACCCGGCCACAGCCATGGCCACGCTGGAAGAGCTGGAAGAAACCGCACGGCTTTGGCTGGCCTGCAGACCTCAGACCGAACCGCTCTCAGACGCACAAATTACTGACCTTCAGCAAGCTTTTGGGGCGAAGTGGCACACCGTTCGGTAATTGTTAGGTTGCGCCAATCATTCATAGTGGGTCCACATCCGCAGAACGCGAACCGTTTTCTCTTGGGCAAAGACGTCGTACACGATGCGGTGCTGAATATTAATGCGGCGAGAGTATGCGCCGGCAAGATCTCCGACCAGCTTTTCAAAGGGCGGTGGATTTTGAAATGGGTCGTTGGCAAGAACTGCAAGCAGTTCTTGCGCCCTTGGTTTAAGGCCGCTGGCTGCGAGCTTCTTGGCATCCTTCATGGCTTGCCGGGCATAAACAACGCTCCAACTCACCACTTAAGCTCCTTCGCGCTTTTTGTAACGGGCTCGGCCATACCTTCCTTGATGGACTCGCGCATCCCAGGAACGGACAGTAAGTACAACGTTTCTTGAATTGCGCTCCAATCTTCTGCCGAGAGAAGCACGGCACTGCTGCGTTTACCGGAAATGATGATTGGCTCGTGAGACTCGACGGTTTGATCAATCAGCCGATAAAGATTGGCCCGGGCTTCGCTGGCGGTAAGTGTGTTCATTTCGCGCTCCTTTAGAGAAGCATAAATGGTACGTTAAAACGTACGCTTGTCAAGTAGGAATGAATGACGTCCGTGTGAGATGTGAAAGCAAAAGCGGGGCTACTAAGAAACTTCGCATGTTAGGTTCCCTACTGACACCACGTTGTCAGCAGGACTCGCGCATGATTTCGTCTTTTCTTATTCAGAAAGGGCACTCCATGAAAAACACCATCAGCTGGTTTGAAATACCCACCCTCCAATTAGATAAAGCGCAGGCCTTTTACGAAGCCGTTTTGGGCAAACGAATGCGTAATGAAGACATGGGACCCTCCAGGGCGGCTGTCTTCAGCTTCGACAAGGATGCAGGTGGCGTTGGCGGTGCACTGATGATGGGTCCTACTGCTTCTGTAGAGTCAACAGGTGGCGTGTTGGTTTATCTGGACGCAACACCTTCACTTGATGCGGCCTTGGAACGAGTTCTGAATGCGGGCGGGCGTGTCACACTGCCGCGCCAGGCTTTGCCACCGGGTATGGGCTTCTTTGCCCACATCACCGATCTGGACGGTAACCGAGTGGGGCTGCATGCCCTTGCTTGACATTTCCAACGTGCGCAAGAACTGGATCGCTGTCGCCAGCGCAGAACATGCGCGCCGGGGTTGTGAAAACCCTGCGCATGGCTTTATGCAAGTTTGCCAGGGTAAGTGTGGACCCCTTAAACGCGTGCAACCAGGCGACCGCGTGGCCTACTATGCGCCGGCTGTCACCATGGGCGGCAAAGATCGACTGCAAAGCTTTGTGTCCATTGGAGTCGTTCAGCCGGGCGAGCCTTACGCGGTCAATATGGGAGGTGGGTTCGAGCCGTTTCGACGCGATGTGATCTATGTTCCTGCCATTGAGACTTCCATCACCCCACTTTTAGACCGCTTCGAGTTTGTGAAAGACCGTGCCCGATGGGGTTACAAGTTTCGCTTTGGCTTGTTCATGGTGACGGATGCGGATATGCGTCTAATTGCAAATGCCATGCAAGCGGATGCGATGCTACTGCACCTTTAGTCGCAGATCAGGCAGTTACCATATGGAGACACTGGACTAAAGCACCACTTAAGCCGCCCTACCGATGCGCCGTACGGATCGTCTGTTTCAAATCGTTCAGCTCATCCGTGGGCGTCGCTTAACCACGGCAGCATTTCTTGCACAGCGTCTGGAGGTCTCTGAGCGAACGATCTACCGCGCTGTCGCGGATTTGCAGCATCAGGGTGTACCCATTGAAGGCGAGGCAGGTGTGGGCTATCGAATCGGAGAGGGATTTGATATGCCGCCGCTGATGTTTACAGAGGACGAAGCAAGGGCGCTTGTCGCTTCGGTACGCATGGCACAGGTCTGGCAAGATCCGGCTTTGGCGAAGGCGTCACAAGTGGCGCTAGGTAAGATTTATTCAGCCCTGCCAGCCGCTTCACGCGTTGCCGCGCAAAGCATGGCTGTATACGCTCCGCCCATAGGGCTTGATCCCGCGGTGCAAGCCACCCTGCAAACCTTGCGCGAAGCTACACAAGCACACCGCAAGGTCCATCTGCAGTACACGGACGCATCCGACCGCTTAACGCAAAGAATCTTGCGGCCTCTGGGCTGCTTTTACTGGGGAAAAGTCTGGACTTTAGCTGCCTGGTGCGAGGTTCGGGAAGGATTCCGCAGCTTTCGCTTGGACCGGATATCGAGCGTGCTTCCGATAGACGGTAAGGACGGACAGTTCACGGACGAACCAGGAAAAAGACTGGCCGACTATCTGCGCAGCGCTGCGCCAGCCGGTGTACAAGATAAGTTGGACGGTACATCCTGACCCCGCTTAAAACTACAAAGTTGTTAATCATGTTTCGATGCGCTTGTTCTGGTCGCTTACCGTAAACGCCACTTGGGCCACAAGAGGTTGAGCGCCAAGCCACCCATGACCAAGGCTGCGGCGGTGATTTTCCAGGTTGGAAGACTCTCACCGAGCCACAGGGCGGCACTGCCCATGCCGAACAGCGGTATCAGCAACGCCATTGGTGTGATGGTCGCTGCCGGATAGCGCGCCAGCAACCAACCCCAAGCCGCGTAGCCAAACAACGAGTTCCCCCAAGCCTGCCACAGCACAGCCAGCCAAGTGGCCGAGGAAGCAGTCCGGACACCCGCTTCAATCGCTGGCCAGCCTTCCACCATGATTGAAAGCGTGAAAAGTGGCGGCACGGCGAAGAGGCTGGACCAGACCACATAGGACACCATGTTCACTCGCCCGGCTTCACGCGCCACGATATTCCCGCAAGCCCAAGAGATCGCCGCCAAAAGTATCAAACCGAGACCCAGAACCGTCGTAGTTCCATCGGTATGCAGGACAATGATGGCAATACCTGCAGTGGCCATGGCCAGAGCGATCCACTGAACGCGTTGCAAGTGCTCCCCCGATATCCACATCGACAGGCCGATTGTGAAAAACACCTGAATCTGAATCACCAGTGAGGCCAAGCCCGGTGATATGTGACCGTTCATCGCGATAAACAAAATGCCGAACTGGCCAACACCGATGAGCAGGCCATAGCCAGCCAAGTTTCTCCAGGGTACTTCCGGTCGCTTAAACACAAACACTGCGGGCAGCACCACAACGGCAAAACGCAAGGTGGCAAACAGCAATGGCGGCATCTGGTCCAAAGCAAGTTTGATCACGACAAAATTGCTGCCCCAGACCGCGACGACGGCCAGCGCCAAAAGGAAGTGACGCATGCTCAGCGTTTGATTCATGCATCAATTGTCGTCGTCAGTGACAGACAGGCCTTGGAAGCTTGTAAAGCTTTCATGCTGGACCATCGGGTAGTGGTCGAACCTGCCTGTGGTGGTGTCACAGCGACGATTGAACAATTAAAGAAATGGAAGAGCGGCTAAAGGCCTACGCTGCTTATCGACACTTACCCTAGCCACCGGCCACTGGCCAGCAAATGCTCGCGTACTTGGGTGCGTGCCCGGTGCAGCCGGCTTTTCACGGCTTCCAAACTAAGGCCTAGCTGTACCGCTACCTCGGGTGCGGTTAGCTCGTGAACGTCGCGCAACAGCAGCACCTCGCGGTAAGGCGGCGTGAGCCGCTCCATGGCGCGGGCCAGGTCCAGTCGCAAATCAACAGGAACTTGGGGCGCTGGCGGCAGATCGTGCTTAAGCACTTCATCCAGGGGTTCGGTACCTCTGGCCGTGCGGTAAAGGCGGTAGCACTCACGCTCCACGATCCGGAACATCCAGGAACTGAACGTAGCCGCGCAGCGCAATAGCCCCACTTTACGGTAGAGCTGCCAAAGCGCAATCTGCACAGCGTCTTCTGCGTCCTCGGTGGTGGAGCAGGTGCGCCGGGCAAACCGTTTCAGATCCGGCTGGCACACGGCCAGCAGTTCTGAAATGGCGGCCGAGTCGCCCAGACGGGCGGCTTCAATCAACTGCGAATCGGCTTTAACCACGCTTATTTATCCAAGTAACGGCGCCCCACCAGAGCGCATGCGGGACAAAACCCGATAAACGCAGTAAGCACAAGGGTTGCTGCGGTGGCCAAGGCGAGCCAGGTAATGGTGCCGGTGGTCAGGCCGCCGGCGGCCGCAGCACCTACCGCGAAGCCAGCAATGATACGAAGGGCGCGCTCCCAGGTGGGGAGATTGCGTTTCAGAAAAAACATGGTTAAACCTTTAAGATGAAGCGGATGACCTTTAACTAGAGGTCGCACTCGCCCAAAAGGGTTCAGATGTTTAGAACTATTCAAAAAATTATTCACCAATTAAGCAGACTTTGCTTGCACTTTTAGGCGGATGGACGAACACCTTCGTTGTCCGGCACGTAAGCAAACAGTTTCCCCCGCCGAAACCTCAACTCGTTTTTATGTGGGACGAAACTCTTTCATGTCATGCCCTTCGATCATCATGGGCGGTCAACTTGACCAACTAGCGGTCAATGACGTCAGCGGGTAAACGAATCGAAAGTAGTTTTCTTGAATTTTTTGAAACGGGTCGTCCACCTTTGCTCACAGTTGCACGAGCAAGCATGTCATCTGTCAGTTCAGGCAAGTCGTCGTACTCGGCCTTCCTGATAACGTGGGCATCCACACGCACCAGGTCAGAATTCAAGGAGCGGAGCGATGCGGGCTTTTTCGCGTTCATTTGCTTTCCTCATGCTAAATACGTGACGGTCTGCGCCACGCGGTGTGTATCCGATGACCACCATCCGGCCTGCCAACACGCCAAAACAAATGATTCGAACTTCTCCGTAATCTTGTCACGCCAGTGGGTACTTTCAATGAAATGCAACATTCAATATCAGGGGCATTGCGCCGCTTTATCGTGCAGCGTTCCCTGCACGGCGACACATTTCTTCGAGGAACCCCTTTTCCAGCTCGTCCCCATTCTTCTGGGCATCCTTTGCCCAAGTGCATGCGCCACTTGCATCGCCCTTCAAGTAGTACACGAAAGAAATGTTGGATCGTGCGTTACGTGTCGTAGGTGACAATTGAAGCGCCTTGTTCAACTGAACCAGACTGTTTTCCAACTGCTTTTGCGTCCAAAGGAAGCGGCCGTAGTCAACAAACGCCACTTCGTCGACGTTTTTCTCTGACACCGCCAATTGAAACAGGCGCTCTACGTCGTTTGGCGCACCACCACGGGCAGAAGTTACAAGCGCAAAGCCGTGATAGGCGTTTCCGTTTTCCGGATCTAGCAACCATGCTTGGTTAAATCGTGACATCGCAGTAGCAAGATCACGGTTTGCCCAATAAGACCATCCGGTTTGGATAGCCCGCTTTGCGGCTTCCGGACGCGTGAGCCCTTGCTTCTCGACCGCTGCAATAAATTCAGCATCAGCATTCTTCATTTCTACTGTCTTCTCGCGCTCCCCATACATCGGTAGTTGATTGATAGGGAGCGATTGCGCAAACGCAGTACCCATAGAGAGCAGCGCAGTGATGGATGCAATTAGGCAGAAATGCTTCATTTGGTTCCTTTCTACGGATGCTGAAAACGGCGAGTCAACTGCTACCCCCAGATGTTTGACTTGAACGGCCTGACGTAGGCAGGTCCGCTTCAAGTAAGGGTTAGTCCGCACCGCGAAA
>JBILKC010000150.1:0-7040 GCA_044376885.1 Hylemonella sp.
AGTCGGGCATAGACCAAACGCTCGGCACCCAGCATTTCTACGGCTTCAACCTGGGCGCTCCAACAGCCCGGTGTGGCCGCCGGGCACAAGGCCAGGTGTTCAGGCCGAATGCCCAAAATCGCTCCTGCACGGCCCCCAGGAGCTTGGCGCAACAGGTTCATCGGAGGCGAGCCCATAAAACTGGCCACAAAGGTGGACGCAGGTTGGTGGTACACCTCCTCGGGCGTGCCAAACTGCTCAACCCGGCCCGCATTCATGACCAGCATACGCTGGGCCAGTGTCATGGCCTCCACCTGATCGTGGGTGACAAATAGCGAAGTAATGCCAAGCTCCCGGTGCAGTTTCTGGATTTCAAGCCGGGTCTGGGCGCGCAATTTCGCGTCCAGATTCGATAGCGGCTCATCAAACAGGAATAGCTGGGGTTCGCGCACAATCGCTCGGCCCATGGCCACACGCTGGCGCTGGCCGCCTGAGAGTTCGCGCGGCTTGCGTCCAAGGTAGGGGCCGAGTTCCAGAATGGTGGAGGCCTTTTCCACCCGGCGGCGAATTTCCGCCAGTGGAACTTTGGTGATTTTCAGGCCATAGGCCATGTTGTCAAACACCGTCATGTGGGGGTACAGCGCATAGTTTTGGAACACCATGGCTATGTCCCGCTCGGCCGGCTCAAGCTGGTTGACCAAACGCCCACCGATATGAATTTCTCCTTCGCTGATGTCTTCCAGGCCCGCGACCATGCGCAACAAAGTGGATTTACCGCAGCCGGAAGGTCCGACGATGACCACGAATTCGCCATCATGGATGTCGGCACTCACCCCGTGGATCACAGGGTTGGCGGATGCGCCCTTGCCATAACGCTTGATGATGTTGTTGAGTTGGATGGAAGCCATGGCGGGTCAAGCATTTTTCATTTTTCGGTGTCCACAAGGCCTTTAACAAACCATTTTTGCATCAGGATGACCACCAGCGCGGGCGGAAGCATGGCCAGAATGGCGGTAGCCATCACGACATTCCATTCGGTGTAAGCCTCGCCGGCAATCAAGCGCTTGATGCCCATGACCACTGGGTACATGTTCTCATTGGTGGTGACCAGCAAGGGCCAAAGGTACTGGTTCCAGCCGTAGATGAACTGGATCACAAAAAGAGCCGCCATGGAGGTCTTGGACAAGGGCAACAGCACATCCCAAAAAAACCGCATGGGGCCAGCGCCATCGATGCGAGCGGCTTCCACCAGTTCATCGGGAACTGTCAAAAAGAACTGACGGAACAAAAAGGTGGCAGTCGCAGAGGCAATCAGGGGAATCGTCAACCCAGCATAACTGTTGAGCATGCCCAGATTGGAAACCACTTCATAGGTGGGCCCGATGCGCACTTCTACAGGCAGCATCAGGGTGATGAAGATCATCCAGAACACCAGCATACGTGCCGGAAAACGAAAGTACACGATGGCAAAGGCCGAGAGCAATGAGATGACAATCTTGCCAATGGCGATGATCAATGCGCTGACCAGGCTGATCCACATCATTGGCAAGGCTGCTGGAATTTTGCTGCCGCTGGTAGTCTCTCCGCCCAATAAAGCCAGCCGGTAAGTTTCCACCATGTGTGTGCCGGGCAACAGAGACATGGGCACGCTCTGGGCAATTTCGGTCGAGGATTGTGTGGACGCCACCAAGGTCAGGTAGAGCGGAAAACCCACGACCAGCACGCCCAGCACCAGGACAAGGTGTGAAACCAGATTGAGCAGGCGGCGGCGTTCTACCATGCGCTTAGTACTGAACCTTTTTTTCGATGAAACGAAACTGAATCACCGTGAGAACCACAACAATCAGCATCAATATCACCGACTGGGCCGCGGAGCCGCCAATGTCCATGGCTTTGAAGCCATCGTAGTACACCTTGTAGACCAGGATGGCGGTGTCTTTGCCTGGCCCGCCCTGGGTTGCCGCATCAACAATCGCGAAGGTGTCAAAAAAGGCATACACCACGTTGATGACCAGCAGAAAAAAAGTGGTCGGTGAGAGCAGGGGAAACACTATGCTCCAGAAACGCCGCCAGGGGCCGGCCCCGTCAATGGCCGCGGCCTCGATCAACGATTTGGGAATGGATTGCAAGCCCGCCAGAAAAAACAGAAAGTTGTAGGAGATCTGCTTCCAGACGGCTGCCACCACGATCAGGGTCATGGCATGTTGACTGTTGAGCAAGTGGTTCCAGGAAATGCCCATGCTTTGCAGGCCGAAGCTGACGATGCCAAAAGGCGAGGCAAACATGAACAGCCACAACACACCGGCGACCACGGGCGCCACCGCATAAGGCCAGATCAGTAAGGTTTTATACAGACCGGCCCCTGTGACCACCCGGTTGGCCATGACCGCCAGCAGCAGCGCAATGGACAGGCCGAATACCGCCACCAAAATAGAAAAAATAGCGGTGGTCTTGAAGGAGGCCAGATAGGTCTCATCGGCCAGCAGGCGCTCAAAGTTCTGCAGGCCGACAAATTCGGATTGCGTGCCGAACGCATCCTGGCTCAACACGCTTTGGTACAGGGCCTGGGCAGCGGGCCAGAAAAAGAAAATCAGCACCACCGCCATTTGCGGCGCAATCAGCACCCAAGGCAGCCAAGAGGATCTAAATCGGACGCGCTTTTCCATCTGCCTATCTGCCCAACGAAAATTCCACCCAATATCGCGCCAAAGTCAGCTCGTCTAAAGGGTCAGGATTTGTTGGCCTTTTCGAACCGCTCCAACTGCTCATTGCCCCGCTTGATGGCTTGATCAAGTGCCTCTTTCGCGGGCTTTTTACCACTCCAGACACCTTCGAGTTCCTCGTCAATGATGGTGCGGATCTGCACAAAATTGCCCAGCCGGATGCCGCGGGATTTATCTGTGGTTTTACGGATCATCTGATTGACAGCAACGTCGGTTCCCGGGTTCTGTTTGTAAAAGCCCGATTTGTCGGTCATTTCATAGGACGCCTTGGTCAAAGGCAAGTAGCCGGTGCGCTGGTGGCTCTTGGCTGCCTCGGCCGGTTGCGACAGAAAGTCAAAAAACTGGGCAACACCCTTGTATTCATCCGCTTTTTTGCCTGACATGACCCACAGGCTGGCGCCCCCAATCACGGTGTTTTGAGGTGCTCCGGGGACATCCGGGTAGAAAGGCAGGGGGGCAATGCCGCTGGCAAACTTGGAATTGCGCTTGATGTTGCCGTACAGCGCAGACGAGCCAGTCATCATGGCGCATTCGCCCGAGACAAAAGTGGCATCGGCCAAATTGCCCCGGCCCTTGTAAACAAAGAGACCGGAATTGGCCATATTGGCCAGGTTCTCGATATGCCGAACATGCAACGGCGTATTGAAGGTCAAGCGGGCATCCATGCCTCGCATGCCATTGCCCTTGCTGGCAAATTCGGTGTTGTGCCACGCGGAAAAGCTCTCAAGCTGTGTCCAGCTGATCCAACTGGTGGTGAAAGGGCATTTGTGACCGCTGGCCTTGAGCTTGGCTGCTGCCAGGGCCACTTCAGGCCAAGTGGACGGGGGTTTCTCGGTGTCGATACCGGCCGCTTTGAAGGCATCCTTGTTGTAGTGAAAGACGGTGGTCGAGCTGTTGAAGGGAAAGCTCAGCATTTGCCCGTTCGGTGCGGTGTAGTAACCGGCAACGGCTGGTACATACGCGCTGGGGTCAAACTTCAGGCCAGCATCGCTCATGACTTTGCCTACCGGCACAATCGCTCCCTTGCTGGCCATCATGGTGGCCGTCCCTACCTCGAACACTTGCAGAATGTGCGGTGCATTGCCCGCCCGGAAGGCCGCTATGGCAGCCGTCATGGATTCATCGTAGCTGCCTTTGAAAGTGGGGACAATTTTGTAGCTTTTTTGGCTGGCGTTGAAATCCTTGGCTTGGTCATTGACCCATTCCCCGAGCGCCCCCCCCATGGAGTGCCACCATTGCACCTCGGTTTGGGCTTGCACATCGAAAGAAAAGGATGCGATCAGAGCCAGGCTGGCAAGCTTAATCATGGTTGTTCCTTAGAAATGAACCTTGAGAATATGAAGAAAATATGTCAATTTGATTAAAACCCTGAGAAACCCAAGCCGTCTATCGGGGTTTCCATGGGAGCCAAGTCAAAAAGTTGCACTGAGGTAACATGTTGCAGGTTATCAACTTATGAATGCGCCAATCTCATTAGACCGACTTTTGTCTCCTTCACCTTCCCAGGCGCAGGCGAACAACCGAATCCGAGAGATCCCCTACAACTACACCTCTTTTTCCGATCGGGAAATTGTCATCCGGCTGCTGGGCGCGCCGGCTTGGAATCTATTGAACCAGCTCAGGGACGAGCGCAGAACGGGTCGTTCGGCGCGCATGTTGTATGAGGTTTTGGGCGATATCTGGGTGGTCCAGCGCAACCCGTATTTGCAGGATGACTTGCTGGATAACCCCAAGCGACGCCGCCTTCTGGTCGATGCCTTGCATCACCGTCTCTCAGAAATTCAGAAGCGTCGAACCCCCCAGGACGATTCTGGTCGAGATGCCCTGGTGGCAGAGCTCCTCAAAGATGCCAGCCGCGCGGTAAAGGCGTTTGATGATTCGTTTGTTGCCACCGCAGAGTTGCGGCGCAAAACCATGCGCGTATTAGGTCGGCTCACGGCAAAGGACAATGTCAAATTTGACGGCTTGAGTCGTGTTTCTCACGTCACCGATGCCACAGACTGGCGCGTGGAATACCCTTTTGTGGTGCTCACGCCAGACACCGAGACTGAAATGGCGGGCCTTGTCAAAGGTTGCATTGATCTGGGGCTGACCATCATTCCCAGGGGCGGCGGCACCGGATACACCGGCGGTGCTGTTCCCCTGTCCTGGAGAAGTGCTGTCATCAACACTGAAAAGTTGGAGGCCATGAGCGTAGTGGAACTGGTAACGCTGCCCGGCATGACCCATCCTGTACCTACCCTTTGGACTGAAGTGGGTGTGGTGACCCAGCGTGTGGCAGATGCAGCCGAGCGGGGGGGGCTGGTATTTGCCGTCGACCCCACCTCAGCCGAGGCGTCATGCATAGGCGGCAATATTGCCATGAACGCAGGCGGTAAAAAAGCGGTTCTATGGGGTACAGCGCTGGACAATCTGGCGTCTTGGCGGATGGTCACGCCCGATGCACTGTGGCTGGAAGTGGTTCGTCTTAACCACAATATGGGCAAGATCCATGACGTGGATATGGCCAGCTTTGACCTGAATTACTACCAGGCCGACGGTAAAACCCTGATCCGAAGCGATCGCTTGGAGATTCCTGGTGCGAAGTTTCGCAAAGAGGGTCTGGGCAAAGATGTCACCGACAAGTTTTTAAGCGGCCTGCCGGGCATCCAGAAAGAGGGTTGCGATGGCTTGATTACCAGTGCGCGTTGGGTATTGCATCGAATGCCCAGCCATGTGCGCACGGTATGTCTGGAGTTCTTTGGAAATGCACGCGATGCGGTTCCCAGTATTGTGGAGATCAAGGATTACATGTTTGCCTTGCAAAAGCGCAATGGCAAGGATGGCACTGGACCGGGTACTGCTCAGGTCCTGCTGGCAGGCCTGGAACATCTGGACGACCGCTATCTCAAGGCTGTGGGCTATGCCACCAAGTCCAAACGCGGTGGCTTGCCCAAGATGGTGTTGGTCGGTGATATTGCCGGCGACGATGCCGATGCCGTGGCACGTGCCACCTCTGAGGTGGTTCGCATTGCCAATTCACGCAACGGCGAAGGGTTTATTGCGATCAGCCCGGAAGCGCGCAAAAAATTCTGGCTCGACCGCAAACGCACTGCGGCTATTTCCAGGCACACCAATGCCTTCAAGATCAACGAAGACGTCGTGATCCCCTTGCCCCGCATGGCCGAGTACAGCGATGGCATTGAGCGCATCAATATCGAACTGAGTTTGCAAAACAAGATCAAGCTGTGCAACGAGCTCGAATTGTTTTTCGCCCATGGACAGCTGTCTTTGGGCAAACAGGACGATGCCAGCGAAATCCCATCGGCCGAATTGATGGAAGACCGTGTTGCGCAAGCGCTGGCCTTGATCGGCGGCGTTCGCGCCCAGTGGACGCAATGGTTGCGTGATGTCGATCTACTGTTTAGCCAACTGCAGGAACATACCTTGCGTGCCAGTTGGAAAACCCAGTTGCGGGCTGGATTGCAGTCTATTTTTTCAGGCGTTGCCTTCGAGCCGATTTTGAAAGAATGCAACGCCATCCACCAGCGGGTGCTCAAAGGCCGCGTCTGGGTGGCCTTGCACATGCATGCCGGTGACGGTAATGTGCATACCAATATCCCGGTCAATAGCGATGACTATGAGATGCTTCAAACGGCGCACAGCTCGGTCAAGCGCATCATGGTTTTGGCCCGTTCACTCGATGGTGTCATATCTGGCGAGCACGGTATCGGCATTACCAAGCTGGAGTTTTTGACAGAAGAAGAGCTGGCCCCTTTTACCGACTACAAGAACCGGGTGGATCCGCAAGGACGCTTCAACAAAGGAAAATTGCTCCGAAATAAAGAGCATACTAATGAATTTGGACAAGGGCTATACGCCGATTTGACCAATGCTTACACACCAAGCTTCGGCTTGATGGGTCATGAATCGCTCATCATGCAGCAGTCGGATATCGGTGCCATTGCCGACAGCGTGAAAGATTGTTTGCGTTGCGGCAAATGCAAGCCTGTGTGTGCCACCCATGTGCCGCGCGCCAATTTGTTTTACAGCCCGCGCAACAAGATTCTGGCCACGTCGCTGCTGGTGGAGGCTTTTCTGTATGAGGAGCAAACCCGTCGCGGTATCTCGATCCGGCATTGGGAAGAGTTTGAGGACGTGGCAGACCATTGCACGGTGTGCCACAAATGTCTGTCGCCATGCCCGGTCAAGATCGATTTCGGCGAAGTGTCCATGAACATGCGTAACCTGCTACGCAAAATGGGGCAGAAGTCGTTTCGGCCGGGTAACGCCGCAGCCATGTTGTTTTTGAATGCCACCAACCCGCAAACCATCAAAGTCATGCGTTCTGCGATGGTC
>JBILKC010000151.1:0-7036 GCA_044376885.1 Hylemonella sp.
GGCGTGCTGCGGTGACAGTGCTGGCAAGGCGAAAGCCAGACCCAGCCCCACCACCAGCAACAGCACAAACTCCAGTCCCAGGGTGTAGGCAGGTCGCTCCTTGATGTCGCCATCCAGAATACCGGCCACCATATTGGCGTGCACCTCAACGCCTGGATAAGACTCCTTCATGGGTGTGGTGCGCAAATCCAGCAGGCCCGGGGCCGTGGTACCCACCAGCACAATCGCGCCGCGCAGCAGCGCAGGATCGACCTTGGCTTGCAGAACATCGGAGGCAGAGACGTACACAAAACTGCCCTGACGGCCACGAAATGGCACGAGTGCGGCCGCCTCTGCGTCCAAGGGCACACGGCGCATACCCAGTTTCAGCGATTCGAGCGCCACCCAGTCGCCATGATCGCCCTGCTCGTACACCAGCTCAATCGCGGGCTCGCGCAAAGCCAGCCGTGCCACGGCCAGGCCCAGAGACTCGTAGAGCGCACCGCCGTACATTTGGAGTAAGGCCGCGCGCCGGTAGACCCCGTCTGAATCAACCAGGGGCGAAGCGTTAAAGAAGCCGCCGGATGCTGCCGCTTGCTGCTGCTCAGGCAAATTGGCCGTGTAGCCGCTGGCCACCACCGCGCCCACAGCGGCGGGATTAAAGCTGCCCTGTGGCAACACAGGCGCCGGCAACTGACCGACCCCGGCACCGGTCTGCTGATCATGGCGAAAGTAGTAACCCATCACCACGCGCCGGTTCTTCAGGCTATTGGCAAACAGCTGGTCATACTGCAACTGCGGTCGCAGCTCGTCCATCACCTGCGCAAACCGGCGGTCGCCGCGCAGCTGCGTTTTCCCGACCTGCTCCAAACTGGCCAAGCCAGAACTGCCGTCGCGCTCGGCAAACACCACATCAAAGCCCAGCACATCGATCTGGTAGTGGTCAAACAACTGATCCATTAGCTGCGCCAGCCGGTTACGCGGCCAAGGCCAGTGGCCCTGCTCCTTCAGGCTTTGTTCATCTATATCAAGAATGACTATGCGTTTGTCCACGCCGCCCGGCATGGTCCACAGCAGCCGCATATCGTAGGTGTAATTCTCCAGCCGCTGCATGAAACCCAAGTCCACCACGCCCACCGAATTGAGCACCAGCAGGGCCAGAAACGACAGGCTAACCACCAAGCGCGCAGCATGGCGTCGGCAATAAGCGACCGCTTTCATGGCCGGGTGGTGTGTGGCAGCATCACTACCGCCAAACACCACAGCCAAGGAAAGCGAAAGATTTTCAAAAAATGCAGTGCCTGAAATTTCAGGTAACTTGGAGACATCGGTACATCCCGGGTAGCCGAACAATCAAATTCTTTGCTGGGATTATGGGATATTGCGCTAACCTGTCAAGCACAGGCGTGTAGCGGATTTTTTTGACCTAGAATTTTGGCTCTCGCCAACCCGAACCAATTTGCTGCCGGCAAGTCAGGGTGCGGTACACGCAACTCGGAAAACAATATGAAAGTCAAATTTTGGGGTGTACGCGGATCGATTGCCTCACCTGGCCCCAAGACGGTACGCTATGGCGGCAATACGACCTGTATAGAAATCCGGACCGACAACAACGAACTCATCATCCTGGACGCCGGAACGGGTATTTTTCCGCTGTCGCAAACACTGCTGTCCGAATTGCCGATAAGCGCTAATCTGCTGATCACCCACTCCCACTGGGACCACATTCAGGGGCTTCCGTTTTTTGCTCCCAACTTTATCCCCGGCAACACCTTGAGGCTGCACGGCCCCTTCGATCCAGTCTCTGGATTGGCCATAGAGCGGGTGATGTCGGTGCAGCTTCAAAACAGCTATTTTCCGGTCCGCGAAGAAGAACTCAAAGCCCGCATCGAGTACGTCACCCTGGAGCCCAACCAAGCCGTTCATATCGGCTCGGCCAAAGTAACGCCCTGTCTGTTGAATCACCCGGTGATTGATTTCGGATACCGGGTGGAGTGCAATGGCAAGTCGGTGTTTTTTACCGGCGACCACGAGCCGCCTTACAACATCTATGCGCCCGGGGATGATGCCTTTAACGAATACGCGCTTTGGGTTGAAGAGCGGTCTCTTGCCATCGACCATGCCTTGCAGGGCGTTGATGTCCTGATTGCGGACTGCTCTTACACCGACTCGGAATACCCGGCCAAAAAAGGGTGGGGCCACGGCACCTTCAGCTCCAGCATTGCCAGCGCCCACGCAGCCGGAGCGAAGGTGCTTTATTGCACCCACCACGAGCCCACGCGCAGTGACGATGCCCTGGAGACCGTATTCAGCGAGGCGCTGCTCAGCAACGCCCACCTGATTGGCAACCTGGATGTCCGGCTGGCACGCGAAGGCGATAGTTTCGAGTTCTAACGCTCCTACATCTCCCTCCCCAACATCTCCCGGCGACTGGCGAAGGCACCGGGGGCGTAGCGGGGGAAGTAGAAATCAGGTTGTCGCGGCCTTCAGTCGTCCTCGGTTTGCGAAATACCGGGAAACAGCACCTCGGTGTAGCCAAACTGGGTGAAATCACGAACCCGCATGGGGTAAAGCTTGCCGATCAGGTGGTCACACTCATGTTGCACCACCCGCGCATGAAACCCGTCTGCAGTGCGTTCAATCGGATCACCATAAGGGTCAAACCCGGTGTAGCGGATGGTCTGCCAACGGGGCACGACAGCGCGCAGCCCCGGCACCGACAAACAGCCCTCCCAGCCCTCTTGCTCGGCATCACCCACAGGCGTGATCACCGGGTTGATCAGCACCGTGCGCGGTATCGGTGGCGCATCCGGATATCGGGGGTTGACCACATGGGGACCATCCGAGCCGAATATCACCACCTGGAGGTCCACCCCGATCTGCGGCGCAGCCAAGCCGGCCCCGTTGGCAGCGCGCATGGTGTCGAGCAAGTCAGTAATGAGCAAGTGCAGCGCGTCCGTATCAAACTCCCGCACGGGTTGGGCCACCCGAAGCAGACGCGCATCGCCCATTTTCAGAATGTCACGAACCGCCATCAATCATCTCCTTGCAAGTGGCCTCGTCTATCACGGCAATACCCAGCTCTAACGCTTTGTCCAATTTGCTGCCGGCATCAAGGCCTGCCAGCACAAAGTCGGTTTTTTTGCTCACCGAGCCGGCCACTTTGGCCCCGGCGGCCTCAAGCTGGGCTTTGGCCTGATCCCGGCTCCAGCCAGGCAAGGAACCGGTAATCACAAACGTTTTTCCGGCCAGCGGCCGGTGGGCCAAAACCGCAGCCTGGCCATCTGGCCAGTGGATGCCGCAGGCCCGCAATTGTTCAACCACCTCACGGTTGTGCGGCTGGTCAAAAAAAGTGCGGATGCTGCGTGCCACGATGGGGCCCACGTCATTGACCGCCAGCAACTCCTCCTCACTGGCCGCCATGATGGCATCAATCTGGCCGAAATGGCGCGCCAACTCCTTGGCAGTGGCCTCCCCAACATGGCGTATGCCCAGCCCAAAAAGAAAGCGCGGCAAGGTGGTTTGCTTGGATTTCTCCAGAGCAGCAAGCAGGTTTTGGGACGACTTGTCTGCCATGCGCTCCAAGGCCGCAAGTGAACTCAGGCCCAGCCGGTACAAGTCGGGCAAAGTCCGGATAACCCCGGCATCTACCAGTTGGTCCACCAGCTTTTCACCCAAGCCTTCAACCTCCACGGCGCGGCGCTGCGCAAAATGCAGAATAGTCTGCTTGCGCTGGGCACTGCAAAACAGTCCACCGGTGCAGCGGTAATCTGCGCCCTCCTCCCCTTTGATGTCTTCGCGCATCGCCACCGAGCCGCAGACCGGGCAGGTATGCGGCATGGTGAACTGCGCCGGTTCGCCCTGGCGTTTGTCCAGCAATACCGACACCACCTCGGGAATCACGTCACCGGCCCGCCGGACAATGACGGTGTCTCCTATACGCACATCCTTGCGCCGGGCTTCGTCCTCGTTGTGCAAGGTGGCTTTGGTGACTGTCACACCGCCCACAAAGACCGGGGCAAGTTTGGCCACAGGGGTGAGCTTTCCGGTTCGACCCACCTGAATATCAATGGCCAGCACGGTGGTCAGTTGCTCCTGAGCCGGGTATTTGTGGGCGACAGCCCAGCGCGGTTCGCGCGTGACAAAACCCAGTTGCCGCTGCAAGGACAGGCGGTTGACCTTGTAGACCACGCCGTCGATGTCAAAAGGCAATTGGTCACGCAAGAGACCGATGTCCCGGTGATATGCTATCAATTCAGAAGCGCCAGAGGCAATCTTGACCTGGGCTGCCACCGGAAAACCCCATGACTTGAGCGCCATGAGAAGTTCCATATGGGTGGTAAAAAGTTGCTCGGCTGGCACAGGCAGAACCTCGCCCAGGCCATAGGCAAAAAAACTCAAGGGCCGCTGGGCTGCAACGGCGGGGTCCAGCTGGCGCACCGCACCGGCTGCCGTGTTGCGTGGATTCACAAAGGTTTTTTCATTTTTTTCGCCTCCGGCCATGCGCTGGCGCTGATTGAGCGCTTCAAAATCATCACGGCGCATATAGATCTCACCGCGCACCTCCAGCACCTCAGGCACAGACGACGTATCCAGCCGCAAAGGGATTTGGCCGATGGTCCGGATGTTCTGGGTGACATCTTCACCCACCTCGCCGTCGCCCCGTGTGGAAGCCAGCACCAGTGCCCCCCGCTCGTAGCGCAAATTGATCGCCAGACCGTCAAACTTGAGCTCTGCCACGTATTGAACCGGCGGATCCGCCTCGGTCAGGCCAAGCTCGCGCCTGACCCGGGCGTCAAAATTCTGCGCACCGCTGGCCTGGGTATCGGTTTCGGTTCGAATGCTCAGCATCGCCACGGCATGGCGTGCAGGTAAAAAGTGGTCCAGAGGTTTGCCGCCCACACGCTGCGTGGGCGAATCCGGCGTCACCCAATCCGGGTGTTGGGCCTCAAGGGCCTGGAGCTCCTGAAACAGCCTGTCGTACTCGGCATCCGGGATTTCGGGGTCATCCAACACGTAATAGCGGTGGGCATGGTGATGCAAAAGCCGTCTCAACGCTGTGAGTCGCTCCGGCGGTTCAAACAAACTGGCCATCCGTTGCTTGCCCCGCTGCGGTCAGGAAAACAAACGCCGCGCCAACAGGGAGCCCGCCGCAAGATCCCGGGCTTCGAGCGTGTCATACAGCGTTTCAAGCTTGGCCCCGATCTGGTCCATGCTGTCATTGCCCAGGAGATTGCCGTTGTCGTCGGTCACGGTTCCCTCCATGGCCTGGGCCAGTGCTTTGGCGGCTTCTCTCATGCGCACAAACGCCTGCTCAGCTCGGCTCACCTGAGGCACATCCAGAGTGAGCATGACCGTCCAAATGGCAGACTGGCTGGGGTCTTCAGCCAGCGCCGCCAGCGCATCAAACGTCAGCACCAGAACCGGCGGCAGGCCTTGCTCTGCTGCGGGCAGAACCAGTCTGCCGGGAATCGCACCGGCAACAAAGCCCAGCCGCGCCGCATGTTGTTGCACATAGCCGGGGCTCCAGGCGCAGTTCACCGCCCGCAGGGTAAAGCTCAATTGCGCATCGTGGCTACCGGCAAATTGGTCAAGCTCGCGGGCACGCGCCACTTCATCGCGCATTTCCGGAAATTCGGGCGTTCCATCCAGGACATCGGCAAACGACTGGGTTTTAACCACAAACTCCGAATACTCGATGTCGTTCAGGGGGCCGGAGCGGTTTGCCAACTGAACCCCCGCCTGCAGCAGGCTGTAACGCTGGCCCGCCACCGGAAATTCCCAGAGTTGGGTTACCTCATTGAGGCCCTCCACCGCAAAGGGCTTGGTTCCCACCCGCCGGGTAACGGGCATCGCCGCCAGCGCAGCATCGCCCGAGATTACCCCGTCCAGGGAAATGCTTGAAATCACGTCGATCAGGGGGTCCAGCATGGGCTTGCGTTCGGGCACCGGCAAGGCAAAGGCAGCCGGCTCGGCAGCAGTGTCCGCTGCGGCCATGTCGGGGTCAATCCGGTCAGGCTCCTGCTCAGCCTGACGCGGCAGATTTTTGCGCGAAGTCCAGGCACTGTGGGCCACCAGCGCGGCCAAGACCACGCCTCCAGCAACAGCAAGTCCAATTTGCAGATTACTCATTTCGATGATCAGGCCGCCAGTGCCAGTGAAACCGCAGATTCCATGTCTACTGCAACGATGCGCGACACACCCTGCTCCTGCATGGTCACGCCTATCAGCTGCTCTGCCATTTCCATGGCAATTTTATTGTGGCTGATGAACAGGAATTGTGTGCCGCGGCTCATGCTGGTGACCAGCTTGGCGTAGCGTTCGGTATTGGCGTCGTCCAGCGGCGCATCCACTTCGTCCAGCAAGCAAAACGGGGCCGGATTGAGCTGAAAAATCGCAAACACCAGGGCAATGGCCGTCAGGGCTTTTTCTCCGCCGGAGAGCAAATGTATGGTCTGGTTCTTCTTGCCAGGAGGCTGGGCATAGACCTGAACGCCAGAGTCCAGAATTTCATCACCTGTCATCATCAGTTTTGCCTGCCCACCCCCGAACAGCTCGGGGAACATCCGGCCAAAGTGCTCGTTGACGACCTTGAAGGTGTCGCCCAGAAGCTCACGGGTTTGCGCATCGATTTTGCGGATGGCATCCTCCAGGGTGTTCATGGCTTCCACCAGATCGGCAGACTGGGCATCCAGAAACTGCTTGCGCTCGCGCGCGCTGGAAAGCTCGTCAAGTGCGGCCAGGTTGACGGCACCGAGTGCGGCTATCTCGCGGTTGATCCGGTCTATCTCCGACTGCAGCCCTGCCAGGCGAACATTGCCCGAGGTGATGGATTCGGCCAGCTGTGGCAGATCGGCCTGGGCATCGGTGAGCAGCTGGGAATACTGCTCAAAACCAAGGCGTGCGGCTTGCTCCTTGAGCTGAAAGTCAGTGATGCGCTGGCGCATGGGCTCAAGTTCGCGCTCAAACTGCATGCGGCGCTCGTCACTGGCTCGCAACTTGGTGGTCAGGTCGTCGTATTCGCTGCGCTTGGCCCCCAGAATGGTTTCACGCTCCA